>JALVBM010000084.1 GCA_027010665.1 Chromatiales bacterium | reverse complement strand
TCGCGGCTTGCGCCGCTCCTACAAAGGGACTTTCCCTTTTACGCCCGCCAGAACTCCGGTGTCAGCAGCACCAGCACCGTGAAGATCTCCAGCCGGCCCATGAGCATGGCCAGGGCCAGCAGCCATTTGGCGGTGTCGGTGATGTTCTGGAAGTTGACGGCCACCTCGCCGAGGCCGGGGCCGAAGTTGTTCATGCTGGTGGCGACGGCGGAGAAGGCGCTGACCTGATCCAGGCCGGTGGCCATCAGCAGCAGCATGAAGATGGCGAAGGTGGCGATGTAGACCGAGAAGAATCCCCACACCGCCTCGACGACGCGTTCCGGAACGACGCGGTTGCCGAGCTTGATGGGACGGACGAGTTTCGGGTGCAGCAGTTGCAGCAGCAGGCGCGGGCTCTGCTTGAACATGAGGATGAAGCGGATCACCTTCATGCCACCGGCAGTGGAGCCGCCACAGCCGCCGACGAAGCTGAGGAAGAACAGCAGCACCGGCACGAAGTCGGGCCAGTGGGCGAAATCCTCGGTGACATAACCGGTGCTGGTGATCACCGACACGGTGTGGAACAGGCTGTAGCGCAGAGCGGCGCCGAAGTCGTCGTGATAATGGGTGCGAAACAGTTCGCCGGCGATGAGCAGGCTGGCGATGGCCGTGTAGGCCAGATAGACCCGCACTTCCCGATCCTGCAGATAGGCCAGCGGGCGACGGTGGATCAGGGCGAGGAAATGAATGCTGAAATTGATCCCCCCGAGCAGCATGAAGACGATGGCGACGGCCTCGATGGCCGGGCTGTGAAACCAGCCGAGGCTGGCGTCATGGGTGGAGAATCCTCCCGTGGACAGGGTGGTGAGGCTGTGGGCGATAGCGTCGAACAGGTTCATGCCGGCCGCCCAGTAGGCAATGGCGCAGGCGATGGTCAGGCCGCTGTAGATCAGCCAGAAGGAGCGGGCGGCATGGGTGATACGGGGGGCGATCTTATCGTCCTTGAAGGGGCCGGGGGTTTCGGCCTTGTAGAGCTGCATGCCACCGACGCCGAGCATGGGCAGGATGGCCACGGTGAGCACGATCACGCCCATGCCGCCGAACCATTGAAGCTGCTGGCGATAGAGCAGGATGGAGGGCGGCATGCTGTCCAGGCCGGTGAGCACGGTGGCGCCGGTGGTGGTGAAGGCGGAAACCGATTCGAAGAAGGCGTCGGTGAGGCCGATGTGTGGCCCGAACTGGAAGGGCAGCGAGCTGAGCAGGCCCAGAGCGAACCAGAACACGCCGACGATCAGGAAGCCGTCGCGGGTCTTGAGTTCCCGCTGGAAACGGCGGCGCGGATACCACAGAACCAGACCCGCACCGGCAGTGATGAGCATGCTGTAGAGCAGGGGCAGTTCGCCGCCGTCATGGCCGCCGAGGGCCAGCAGCAGTGGCGGCAACAGGGTGAGACTGTAGAGCAGCAGAAACAGGCCGAGCAGTTTCTGGGCCAGCTTCAGCCGTCGCATGGTCTCAGCTGCGCCAGAAGGCCGGTGTCAGCAGCACCAGCAGGGTGAAGATCTCGAGCCGGCCGAGCAGCATGGCGAAGCTGAGCAGGCCCTTGGCGAAGTCGCTGATCCCGGCATAGTTGTTGCCCACCTCGCCCAGGCCCGGGCCGAGGTTGTTCATGCAGGCGGCCACGGCCGAGAAGGCCGTGATCTGATCCATGCCATCGAACATCAGCAGCAGGAGCATGATGGAGAACAGGCCCACGTAGGCAGCGAAGAAACCCCAGACCGCATCGAGAATGCGGTTGGACACGGGATGGCCGCCGAGCTTGATGGGCACCACCGCATGGGGATGGATCACCCGCATCACTTCCCGCCGCCCCTGCTTGAGCAGCATCACGAAACGGATCACCTTCATGCCGCCGCCGGTGGATCCGGCACAGCCGCCGATGAAGCTGGTGAACAGCAGCAGCACCGGCAGAAACCCGGGCCAGAGATGATACTGGTGGGTGGTGAATCCGGTGGTGGTGCCGATGGAGACGGTCTGGAAGATGCTGTTGATCAGCGTCTGCCCCGGTGTGTCGAAGACGCCCTGGTGATAGAGATAGACCGTGGTGATGGTGCCCACGGTGACGAGAATGGCCAGGTAGGCGCGAAACTCGGCGTCAGCGAGATAGCCCCACAGGCTGCGGCGGCGCCAGGCCACGAAGTGCAGCGAGAAGTTGATGCCCGAGAGAAACATGAAGACGATGGCCACCACTTCGACCATCGGGGTGCTGATGAAGTAGCCCATGCTGGCGTCGTGGGTGGAATAGCCGCCGATGGCCACGGTGGAGAAGGCATGGGCCAGCGCATCGAAGGGCTCCATGCCGGCCAGCCAGTAGGCCAGCATGCAGGCCAGGGTGAGGGTGAGATAGATGTACCACAGGGCCTTGGCGGTCTCGGTGATGCGCGGGGTGAGCTTGGTGTCCTTCACCGGTCCCGGGGTCTCGGCCCGGTAGAGCTGCATGCCGCCGATGCCGAGCATGGGCATGATGGCCACGGCCAGCACGATGATGCCCATGCCGCCGAGCCATTGCAGTTGCTGGCGATAGTAGAGAATGGACCTGGGCAGGATGTCGATGTGGGTCAGGACCGTGGCCCCGGTGGTGGTCAGCCCCGAGATGGATTCGAACAGGGCATCGATGGGCCGGATGTCGAGTTGCGGCGAGAGGATCAGCGGCAGCGCCCCGAAGGAGCCGAGCACGGTCCAGAACAGCACCACCACCAGAAAGCCGTCCCGCAGCCGCAGCTCGCGGCGCTGCGACTTGACCGGCAGCCACAGCACGATGCCGGTGATCAGCGTGACCGCGAAGGCCCAGAAGAAGGGCTCCAGCGCCCCGTCGGCATAGATCACCGAAACCACCATGGGCGGTACCATGGTGCTGCTGAAGATCATCAGCAGGATGCCAAGGATGCGCTGGATGACGAGGAATTGCATGGCAATCAGGGACGAGGGACGAGGAACGAGGAACGAGGAACGGCGTGGGGCTTTCCCGGTTTATGCGTGCAGGGGATGTGCAGGGTAGCGATCAACATGGTTGAGCCGTGTATTGTTGTCATTCCTCGCCACTCGTCCCTCGGCCCTCGCCACTAGATAAACGTGATGCCGACCTGGAAGAGTTTTTCCACCTCGCGGATACGGGACTTGTCCACCAGGAACAGGATGACGTGGTCTTCGGGTTCGATGACGGTGTCGTGGTGGGCGATGATCACGTCCTTGCCGCGGACGATGGCGCCGATGGTGGTGCCGGGCGGGAGTTTGAGTTCCTCGATGCGGCGGCCGACCACCTTGGAGGTGTTCCGGTCGCCGTGGGCGATGGCCTCGATGGCCTCGGCGGCGCCGCGGCGCAGGGAATAGACCTTGACCACGTCGCCGCGGCGAATGTGGGTGAGCAGGCTGCCGATGGTGGCCTGCTGGGGCGAGATGGCGATGTCGATGTCGCCGCTCTGGATCAGATCCACGTAGGCGGCGCGGTTGATGAGGCTCATCACCTTGCGCGCGCCGAGCCGCTTGGCCAGCATGGCAGAGAGAATGTTGGCCTCGTCGTCGTTGGTGAGGGCGCAGAACACGTCGGTCTTGTCGATGTTCTCCTCGAGTAGCAGTTCCTCGTCGGCGGCATCCCCCTGCAGGACGATGGTGCGATCCAGCTCGTTGGACAGCGCGCGCGTGCGTTCGATGTTGTGATCGATGAGCTTGACCTGGTAGCGAGATTCCAGGGCCTTGGCCACCCGCTTGCCGATGTTGCCGCCGCCCACGATCATGATGCGCCGGTAGGGCTTGTCGAGCCGGCGCAGCTCGGCCATCACCTTCATGATGTCGCGGCTGGCGGCGATGAAGAACACCTCGTCGCCCGGTTCGATGACCGTATGCCCCTCGGGCAGGATCGCCCGGTCGCGGCGGTAGATGGCGGCCACGCGCATGTCCACGCCGGGGATGTGCTCGCGCAGGGTGCGCAGTTCGTGGCCCACCAGCGGGCCGCCGTAATAGGCCTTCACGCCCACCAGTTGCACCCGGCCGTCGGCGAAGTCGAGCACCTGCAGGGCGCCCGGATGCTCGATCAGGCGCTGGATGTATTCGGTGATGATCTGCTCGGGGCTGATCAGGAAGTCGATGGGCAGTGCTTCGGGGCGGAACAGCTTCTTGTAGTTGAGATATTCGACCGCGCGCACGCGGGCGATCTTGGTGGGCGTGTGGAAGATGGTGTAGGCCACCTGGCAGGCGACCATGTTGGTCTCGTCCGAGTCGGTGACCGCCACCAGCATGTCCGCGTCCTCGGCGCCGGCGGCGCGCAGCACGTCCGGGTGGGACCCGCGCCCGGTGACGGTGCGCAGATCGAGCCGGTCCCGCAACTGGGCGAGCACCTGCTCGTTGCGATCGACGATGGTGATGTCGTTGGCTTCGGAGGCCAGGTTCTCGGCCAGGGAACTGCCCACCTGGCCGGCGCCGAGGATGAGGATCTTCATGGCTGCGATACGCCGTGGGTCATGAGCGCGGAGTATAGCAGTAAGACAGGGACTAGGGACTAGGGACTGGGAACTAGGAAAGGCGGGGATTGTGGCTTCGAGAAGAAAAGATGTGTGTTTACGGTTCAGGGTTTCGAACATCGCGGCTATGCGCCGCTCCTACAGCAGGCTAATACCCGCAGTTCCTAGTTCCTAGTCCCTAGTTCCTCGCCACTGTCGTTACGGTAGATTTTTCGGATCGATCCCCAGCGTCCGCAGCTTGCGATACAGGTGGGTGCGTTCGAGGCCGATGATCTTGGCCACCTTGCCGACGGCGCCGCCGGTCTGGCGGAGCTGGTGGATGAGGTAGTCGCGTTCGAACTGTTCGCGGGCTTCGCGCAGGGGGAGTTCGAAGTGGATGCGGCCTTCGCCGGTTTCGGGCGGTTGGGCGGGGTGGTTGTCGCCGATGGCGGCCTCGACTTCCTCGAGGCCGATTTCGTCGCCGCTGCCGACGATCAGCAGCCGTTGCACCAGGTTCATCAGTTCCCGCAGGTTGCCGGGCCAGTGGTAGTTGCGCAGGCGGTTCTGAGCGGCGGTGCTGAACTTGCGATAGGGCAGGTGCTCGTGTTCCACGTACTGGTGGGTGAACCAGGTGAGCAGTTCCGGCACGTCCTCGCGGTGTTCGCGCAGGGGCGGCAGGGCGACCGGGACCACGTTGAGCAGAAAGTAGAGATCCTTGCGGAAGCGGCCCTCGTCCACGCAGGCGGCCAGATCCGAGTGGGTGCCGGCGATGATGCGCATGTGCAGGCTGACGGTGGTCTCCGAGCCCACGCGCTGGAAGCTGCCCGAGTTGAGGGCCGAGAACAGCTTGCCCTGGGTGGCCAGATCCATGTCGGCCACGTCGTGCAGCAGCAGGGTGCCGCCGTTGGCCTGCTCCAGCAGGCCGTAGTGGATCTGGCCGTCGGTCTCGTGGCCGAACAGCTCCTTCGCCGAGGTCTCCGGCGAGAGCGCGGCCACGTTGACCTCGATGA
>JALVBM010000083.1 GCA_027010665.1 Chromatiales bacterium | reverse complement strand
GCCCAGATCGACTCGCTCATCGGGCAGAACACCGAAATCCAGGGCGACGTCATCTTCAGCGGCGGCCTGCACGTGGACGGCATCGTGCGCGGCAGCGTGATCGCCGCCGAGGGCGAGGACTCGGTGCTGACCCTCAGCGAGCGGGGCACCATTGAAGGCGAGGTAAAAGTCCCCAATGTCGTCATCAACGGCCGCGTGATCGGCGACGTGCACGCCAGCGGCCATGTGGAACTGGCCGCCCAGGCCCGCATCCAGGGCAACGTCTACTACAGCCTCATCGAGATGGCCATGGGCGCCGAGGTCAACGGCAACCTGGTCCACCAGCCCGACCAGACCGTGGTGCCCCTGAAGAACGCCGGGCCGGAAGGTGAACCGGCGGCCGGCGAAAGTTGACTAAATTGCTAGGTTATTGCTAACCTGTTGGCCAAACGAACGCATTTTGTGGAGAGTTAGCGACATGACGACCGAAACCGAAAGCCCCCTGATTTTCACCGACAGCGCCGCGCAGAAGGTCCGCCAGCTCATCGAGGAAGAGGGCAACGAAAACCTCAAGCTGCGGGTCTACGTCACCGGCGGCGGCTGCTCCGGTTTCCAGTACGGCTTCACCTTTGACGAGAACGAGCAGGAAGGCGACACCCGGGTCGAGAACGGCGGCGTCACCGTCCTCATCGATCCCATGAGTTTTCAATACCTTACCGGTGCCGAGATCGACTACAAGGAAGATCTCTCGGGCGCCCAGTTCGTGATCCGCAACCCCAATGCCACCACCACCTGCGGCTGCGGTTCCTCGTTCTCTGTCTGATCCCCGACTTTTCGAGTAAACTTTCACCCCACCGGGACGCGGCGCCAGCCACGCCCCGGTGTTTCGTTTTCCAGCGCGGCGGCAGGGAGCCGTGCGCCAACGCGCCTTCCCCCGGAAGGCCGAACCCGACGGGAGTCAGGACATGAGCGAGTATCTGCCGGGCCTGGCCGGCGTGCCGGCCACCAAGTCGAACATCTCTGACATCGACGGCGAGAAGGGCATCCTCTCCTACCGCGGCTACCGCATCGAGGAACTGGCCGAACACAGCACCTTCGAGGAAACCGCCCTGCTGCTGCTCGACGGCCGCCTGCCCACCGAACGGGAACTGGCCGACTTCCGCCGCCAACTGGTGGAGAACCGGCGCATCAAGTTCCACACCCGCGGCCTGATGAAGAACCTGCCGGCCACCGGCCA
>JALVBM010000082.1 GCA_027010665.1 Chromatiales bacterium | reverse complement strand
TCCAGGGCATCGCGCACCTGGGGGTTGTGGGTCACGAAGTGCACGGTGGCATGTTCCTTGTTCACGGTCACCTTCACGTCGAGACTCCCGAGTTCCGGCGGATCCAGCCGGATCTCGGCCTGTTGCACCTGCTGTCCGACCATCCACTGCATGCGCTCGCCGAGGGCATGACTCCATTGGGGATGCTGGGGCGGCACATTGATGACACCGGCACTGGGCAGGCTGCGTTCGGCGCCCGTGGAGACAGTGTTTGCGGTCGCGGCCATGGCCGCGAGATCCTGACGGGGTGTGGCCGCATTGGCCTCGGCGGTGCTGGCGGGCGTCGCGCCCTGCGATGCAATCGTCTCCAGTCCCCGGGCAAAAACGGAATCCTTCAACGATGCGCTCTCACCGCCCTGACCATAACGCGCCTTCGCCGCGAGCAGTTGTACCTGCGCCTGGGTGGTGGCATCCCCGCCCTCGCCTTCGATGGCCGCCAGGGTCAGTTCCGGATCCGTGGCCGTTGCCGGCTCGCCACGTTCGGCCGGATCGTTGACCACGAACAGCGCGCTCCAGGCCATGGGCAGGCCATCGGTCGCTGGCAAGTCCTTGCCGGCTTCCGGCAAGGGCGCGAACGGATTTGCCGCCGCCGAAGGCAGGGGCTGCAGCCAGGCCGAGGCATCCCCGGGCATGGCCAGGGCTGCATCGAGCATGCCGTCGAACGGCGTACCGGAGTCGTTTTCCGTGATTTCACCGGCGGTTGCGGCCGCCGTCGTGGTCGTCGGGCTGTTCCCATTGGCCGGCGCAGCCGACGGGGTCTGGGGTACGGGAAGTGAATCGGACATGACGCCTCACTCTGTTGTTTGCGAACCTGGTGAGGGGATTGCAAGGCACATGCCAGAAAAACAGTGGCGAGGGGCGAGGGGCGAGGGACGAGGAAAGGCGTTGGTGCGGGGCTTCGAACACAACGGGGGAATTTGTTATGGATTCGGGCCTCGATGGTTCGTAATGAACGAGGTCGGGACATTCATACCCGGAATGAAATTCGACGAATCCGGGCACCCGGTTTTCCTAGTTCCTAGTTCCTAGTTCCTAGTTCCTAGTTCCTAGTTCCTGGTTCCTGGTTCCTTGTTTCGTGTGTGGCGGCCGGTGGTCTGTTCGTCTTCGAGTTTCTGTTCGCGGCGGCGGGTTTCGCGTTGTTCCTGGTAGCGGAAGCGGTCGATGGTCCTGTCGAGGATGCGCT
>JALVBM010000081.1 GCA_027010665.1 Chromatiales bacterium | reverse complement strand
GGGTGGAATACCCGGTGCTGATCGCCGATCAGGAAGGCCCGGCCCTCACCTCGCAATACGGCAACCGCCTCAACGTGCTGCCCTATACGGTGGTCATCGATCGCCAGGGCAACATCGTCTACCGCCACCGCAGCGAGATCACTTTCGAGGAGGCGGAGAAGGTGATCAGGCCGTTGTTGTAAGAAAATCCAACGCAAAGGCGCAGAGACGCAGAGGACGCAAAGAAGGATTGTTTGTTTTGATGTAGGAGCGGCGCCCTCGCCGCGATTGAACGGTAGCTGATAGCTGGATGGGTGGCGGGTAAAAACGTGGTCAGGTTTTCCCGGCTAGCAGCTACCCCTCCCCAGCTACAGCCGCATCGCGGCGAGGGCGCCGCTCCTACATGTAATCTTTAACATCACCCATTTTCTAAAAACTTTGCGCCCTTTGCGTCTCCGCGCCTCTGCGTTGGGTTTTATCCTTCCCGCGCCTTGCGGATCAGCTCGTAGGCGGCCTTGATCTCCTGGGTCTTTTCCGTGGCCAGCTTGATCATCTCGTCCGGCAGCCCCCTGGCCACCAGCTTGTCGGGATGGTGCTGGTTCATGAGGCGGCGGTAGGCCTTCTTGATCTCGGCGTCGGAAGCGGATTCGTCCACGCCGAGGATGGCATAGGCCTCCCGAAGCCGATCGGCCCGCGGCGGGGCTTCGGCGCCGTAACCGCCGGGCTGTTCGTGGCCGCCGCCGAAGAAGGCGCGCTGGGCGCGGACCATGGCTTCGAGGCGGTCAAAGGCGGCGGGCGGGAAACCGAGGCCGTCGGCCACCCGGCGCAACAGCGCCTGTTCCTCGGGCTGCAACACGCCGTCGGCCCAGGCCGCGTGCAGCAGGATTTCCAGGAACATGCGTTGCAGGTTGGTGCGGCGGCGGCTCTCCTGCCGGAACTGGGCCACCACCGCGTCGAGATCGAAATCGGGCTGCTTGCCGGCATTGAACAGATCGATGGCCACCCGTTTCTGGGCCTCGTCCAGCGCCATCTGCTGCATGACGCTGCGGGCCATGGCGATCTCGTCCTCGCTCACCCGCCCGTCGGCCTTGGCGACGGCCCCCATCACCGAGAACAGGGCCGTGAAGAAGGCCGCCTGCACCCGCTCCTGCTCCCCGGCACCGCCCATGAACTCCAGCCCGGCACGCTCCAGCCCCTTGTCGAACTGGTGCCCCACGGCCGCCCCGAACAGCGCACCCAGCGGCCC
>JALVBM010000080.1 GCA_027010665.1 Chromatiales bacterium | reverse complement strand
ACCAGCAGCACCACGAAGGTGGTGGCGAAGATCAGCTTGCCGATGAGCTTCTGGGCCTTGGCATTGGCCGTCTCGCCGTAGTTGCGGGTGACGGTGACGTTGACGCCTTCGGGAATGAAGATGCCCTTGAGCTGGCCGACGCGCTCGATGACCTGTTCGGCGATGTTCACCGCATTGGTGCCCGGCTGCTTGGCGATGGCCAGGGTCACGGCCGGAAACTCGCCCTGCACGCCGATGCCCTTGGTATGGGCGGCCGGCCCGGTACCGAGCCAGGCATACTGTTCCGGCTGGTCGGGCCCGCGGCGGATGGTGGCCACGTCCCGCAGATAGACCGGCTTGCCCTCGTGCACGCCGACGATCAGATCCTCCACTTCATCCACGGAACTGAGGAAGGTGCCGGTCTGGACCGGGATCTCCGTGTTGTGGGCCACCATGTTGCCGGACGGCCGGGTGGCGTTGCTCTGGGTGAGGGCGAAACGCAGATCGTCGATGGAGAGCTGGTAGGCGGCCAGCCGGCTGGGCTCGAACAGCACGTGCACCACCTGTTCGGGCCCGCCCACCGTGTAGATGTCACGCGTGCCCTTGACCCGCTTCAGTTCGGCCTCGAGGGCATGGGCCACCTTGGTCAGCTCGTAGCCTCCGCGCTGCGGATCCTCGGTCCACAGGGTCAGGGTGACGATAGGCACGTCGTCGATGCCCTTGGGCTTGATGATGGGCTGGGACACGCCGAGGCCCTTCGGCAACCAGTCCTGCTTGGAGTACAGGGCGTTGTAGAGGCGCACGATGGCCTGGGTGCGATCCTCGCCCACCTTGAACTGCACGGTGAGGATCGACATGCCGGGACGGGAAACCGAATAGACATGCTTGAGCCCCTCCAGCTCGGAGAGGATCTGCTCCGCCGGCGTGCTCACCAGCGCCTCCACCTCCTTCGCCGAGGCGCCCGGGAAGGCGATGAAGACGTTGGCGAAGGTAACGTTGATCTGCGGCTCTTCCTCGCGCGGCGTGATCATCACCGCGAAGACCCCGAGCAGGAAGCCCACCAGCGCCAGCAGGGGCGTGATCTCGGTGGTCAGGAAGGCCCGGGCGATGCGCCCGGAGATCCCCAGCGGCTTACTCATGGTCGCCGGCCTCGGCCAGGGCGGCGTGCTGGGCCTTGTAGGCGGCGGCGCCCTTCACCGGATCGAGCACTACCTTCTCGCCCTCGCTCAGACCGGCCAGCACCACC
>JALVBM010000079.1 GCA_027010665.1 Chromatiales bacterium | reverse complement strand
GCTTCCTTGAGGGCTTCGAGAATGGCGACCAGATCGCCCGGGGCGGCGCCCACTTCGTTCACGGCGCGGACGATCTCGTCCAGCGACACGCCCGGCTTGAACAGGAACATGGGATTGTTGTCCTGGCTGATTTCGATGTCGGAGCGGGGCACGACCGTGGTCTGGCCCTGGCCGAAGGGCGCCGGCTGGCTGACCTCCTGGGTTTCGGTAATGGTCACGGTGAGGCTGCCGTGGGAAACGGCCGCGGGCAGCACCACCACGTGCCGGCCGATGACCACCGTGCCGGTGCGCGAGTTGATGACCACACGGGCCGTCGCCTCTGCCGGCGTCATGGTCAGGTTCTCCAGCAGGGAGACGAAGGCCACCCGCTGGGCCGCGTCCTGCGGCGCGTTGACCCGCACCGAGCCGGCATCGAGCGCGTAGGCCGTGCCGGGGCCGATGGCCTTGTTGATGGCCTCCACCATGCGATGCGCCGTAGTGAAGTCGGGCTGATTGAGATTGAGGGTGATGTCCTTGTCCTGGCCGAACGGCGTGCGCACGGCCTTTTCCACGGTTGCCCCGTTGGGCACCCGCCCCACGGTGGGCACATTGACCGTAACCTTGGAGCCGTCCCGTCCCTCGGCGCCGAAGCCGGAGACGACCACGTTGCCCTGGGCCACGGCATAGACCTGATCGTCGGCACCGCGCAGCGGGGTCATCAGCAGGGTGCCGCCGCGCAGGCTCTTGGCCTTGCCGAAGGAGGAAACGGTGACGTCGATGGTCTGGCCCGGCCTGGCGAAGGGCGGCAGGGTGGCGCTGATGGCCACCACGGCCACGTTGTCCACCTTCACCCGCTGGTTGGGCGGCAGCACGATGCCGAGCCGGGTGAGCATGTTGCGCAGGGTTTCCTCGGCCGCGCCGTGGGACTTGTCGCCGGTGCCGTCGAGGCCCACCACCAGGCCGAAGCCGTAGAGCTGGTTGCTGCGCACGCCCTCGATACGGGCCACGTCCTTGATGCGATCGGCGCGGGCCGCGTTGCTGTGCAGGCTGAGCAGCAGCACCAGCCCGGCCAGCAGGGTGAACAGGAATTCGCGTTGTCTCAGCATGGCGTTGCCCTCCCCGGCCTCAGTAGGGCCAGACGTTGCTCTGGAAGAAACGGGCCAGCGGGCCCATGGAATTGGCGTTGCTCAGCACGCCATCGCCGCTGTAGGCCAGCTTCACGTCGGCCACACGATAGGAGTCCACCGT
>JALVBM010000078.1 GCA_027010665.1 Chromatiales bacterium | reverse complement strand
TGCAGCAGGCGGGCCTGCAGCAGGGCCATGGCCCGGGCGCGGTTCTTGTGCTGGGAGCGTTCGTCCTGGCATTCCACCACGATGCCGGTGGGCAGGTGGGTGATGCGGATGGCCGAATCGGTCTTGTTCACGTGCTGGCCGCCGGCGCCGGAGGCGCGGAAGGTGTCCACCTTCAGATCGGCGGGATTGATGTCCACGCCTTCCACTTCGTCCACTTCGGGCATCACCGCCACGGTGCAGGCCGAGGTGTGGATGCGGCCCTGGGATTCGGTTTCCGGCACCCGCTGCACGCGATGGCCGCCCGACTCGAACTTGAGCCGCGAATAGGCGCCCTGGCCCTCGATGCGCACGATGATCTCCCTGTAGCCGCCGTGCTCGCCCGGATGTTCGCTGACGATCTCGAGATGCCAGCGCCGGCGCTCGGCGTAACGGGCATACATGCGAAACAGATCGCCGGCGAACAGGGCGGCCTCGTCACCGCCGGTCCCGGCGCGGATTTCCAGGAAGATGTTGCGCTCGTCGTTGGGATCCTTCGGCAGCATGAGGATCTGCAGTTCCTTCTCGAGCCGTTCGCGTCGCGCATCGGCTTCCTCGATTTCCTGTTTCGCCAGCTCGCGCATCTCGGCGTCGTCTTCCTCCAGCATCTGCCGGGCGCTGTCGAGGTCCGCCAGGGTCTGTTGGTATTCGCGGAAGGTGGCGACCACCGGATTGATCTGGGCGTATTCCCGGGACAGGGCCTGCCAGCGCTCCTGATCGGCGATCACGTCCGCATCGGCGAGCAGGGCGTTGATTTCGTCGAGGCGATCGGCGAGCGCCTCGAGCTTGGTGCGTATCGAGTCTTTCATTGAATGGGGAAAGCGGTCAGCTTTCGGGATCCTTCAGATTGAACAGCTCGCGGGCGTGGTCCAGGAAGTCCTTGCGGCCTTCGAAGGCCGCACGGTTCATCTGTACCGTGGGCTGGTGGATGAGCTTGTTGGTCAGCGTCCGGGCCAGTTCGTTCATCACCGCGTCCGCGTCCTTGCCGGCGGCCAACTGGCGGCGGGCCGTGGCAAGGGCCTCGTCGCGGATCCGTTCGGCCTGCTCCCGGAAATGGCGGATGGTTTCCACGGCCTGCAGGGAACGCAGCCAGCCCATGTAGTGCTCCACCTGGGTGTCGATGATCTCCTCGGCCTGTTCGGCGGCCTGTGCGCGGGTGCGCTGGCCTTCCTCGATGACCGCCTGCAGATCGTCGACGGTGTACAGGTACACGTCGGACAGCTCGCCCACTTCCGGTTCGATGTCGCGGGGCACGGCGATGTCGACCATGAAGATGGGGCGGTGCTTGCGTTTCTTCAAGGCCCGCTCCACGGCGCCCTTGCCGAGGATCGGCAACTGGCTGGCGGTGGAGGCGATGACGATGTCGGCATCCACCAGTCGCTCCGGCATGTCCGCCAGGGCGATGGCCTCGCTGCCGGCGAACTGATCGGCCAGGGCACGGGCCCGTTCCACGGTGCGGTTGGCGACGATCAGCTTGCGGGTGCCCTGCTCGTGCAGATGGCGGGCCACCAGTTCGATGGTCTCGCCGGCGCCGATCAGCAGCGCGTCGTGGCGGCCGAGATCGGAGAAGATCTGCCTGGCCAGGCTGACGGCCGCAAAGGCCACCGACACCGGGCTGGAGCCGATGGCGGTGTCGGTGCGCACCTGCTTGGCCACCGAGAAGGTGTGCTGGAACAGGCGATTGAGCTGCTGGCCCAGGGTGCCGGCATGGCTGGCGGCGTGGTAGGCGTCCTTGATCTGCCCCAGGATCTGCGGCTCGCCGAGCACCAGCGAGTCGAGGCCGGAGGCCACGCGCAGGATGTGCTGCACGGCGGCATTGTCCATGTGGGCGTAGACGTAGGGTTCCAGCTCCTCGGCGGACAGATCGTGGTATTTCCGGAACCACTCGAGCACGCTGCCGTAGTCGGCCTCGGCCAGGCCGCAGTAGAGTTCGGTGCGGTTGCAGGTGGAAACGATGGCCGCTTCGTTGACTGCCGTGCGCGAGGTCAGATCCTTGAGCGCTTCCTCGAGCTTGTCGGGCGCGAAGGCAACCTTCTCCCGGATGGCGACGGGGGCGGTCTTGTGGTTGATGCCAAACGCAAGTAGGGTCACGGAACAGCCTGACGTGGTTGCAGAGCGCGATGCGCGGTTCGCGGCCACCCGACGGGTGGATTTGTCCATTCTGGAAAGGTATACCAGCGTATTATATAGGTAAACCCGTCATGACAGGGACGAAATCCCCACAACCGGAGTGCGGAGCCGGGTTTTCCCGATGCGCGGGCCGGTTTGGGGTATCATTTCGGCACCTGGCCCGCGTCCTGCGGGCCTCGTCGTAACAGGACGTATTGCATGAAACTGCGTTTCTCTTCCATTTTGCTGCTGGCGGGGCTGATTCAGGCCTGCGCCACGGCGCCCCGGCCTGCGCCCCGGCCCGAAAAGCCCCCGCCCCAGACGCAAACGCCCCGGCCGAAACCCGCCCCGAAACCGGCGCCGGCAAAACCCGCCCCGAAAGCGGCGCCCGAAAGCGGGAAAAACGGGCTGAGCGACGAACTGCTCTACTACCTGCTCTCGGCCGAGATTGCCGGCCAGCGGCGTCAGCTCGGCGTGGCGGCCGCCATGTACCTGAAGGCGGCGGAAGTGTCGCGGGATCCGCAGATTGCCGCCCGCGCCACACGGGTGGCCATCTATGCCGGGGACGATGCCCGGGCCCTGCAGGCGGCCCGCCTGTGGATCGAACTCGAGCCCGACAGCGTGGACGCCGCCCAGGTGATGGCCGTAATGCTGTTGCGTCAGGGCAAGGTGGACGCGGCCCTGCCCTATCTCGACAGGGTGCTGGCGCATCCGGCCGCCGGCAAGGGGCAGCCCGACGGCTACATGCTGGTGACCTCCCTGCTGAGCAAGGAGAAGGATCCCGAGCGTGCCCTGTCTGCCATGCGCAAGCTGGTGGACCGGCATCCCGGCGACGCCAGGCTGATCTATGCCTACGCGCATCTGGCCATGCTGCTCGGCAAGCTGGAGCTGGCCGAGCGCATCGTCAACCAGTTGCTCGCCGGTCAGCCGGACATGATCGATGCCTGGCTGCTCAAGGCCAACATCCTCAACCGGCTGGGCCGCAACGAGGAAGCCCTGGAATTCATCGCCGGGGCCGTGGCCCGCTGGCCGGACGAGCCGCGCCTGCGCCTGTTCTATGCCCGCAAGCTGGTGGACATGAAGCGCTATGCCGAGGCCCGGGAGCAGTTCGCCCGCCTGCTCGAGCAGCAGCCGGGCATGGTCGATGCCATCTATGCCCTCGGCCTGCTCAACCTGCAGTTGCGGGAGCCGGAAAAGGCCCGTGACTATTTCCGGCAGCTCGTCGAGGCCGGTCAGCGGGTGGACGAGGCCAACTACTACATCGCCCAGGCCTGGGAGATGGAAAAGCAGTACGACAAGGCCATCCAGCACTATGAGGAGGTGGGGCAGGGGGAACTGTACGTGGACGCCCGCATCCGCCTCGCCAATCTGCTGGCCGAACAGGGGGACATCACCGCCGCCCGGCAGATCCTGCAGAACGTCAATGCCCCGACCCTGGACGGGGAACTGCGCCTGTATCTGGCCGAGGGCGACATCCTTTCCCGCGCCGGGCGCTATCAGGATGCCTGGGACGTCTACACCCTGGCCCTGCAGCAGATGCCCGACAATCCGCAACTGCTCTACGCCCGCGCCCTGGTGGCCGAGAAACTGGATCGGCTGGACGAGGCCATTGCCGATCTGGAGAAGATGGTCAAGGCCGATCCGGAGAACCCGGAAGCCCTCAATGCCCTGGGCTACACCCTGGTGGATCGCACCCATCGTATCGAGGAAGGCATGGCACTGATCCGCAAGGCGCTGGAAAAGCGCCCTGACGATCCGGCCATCATGGACAGCATGGGCTGGGCACTGTATCGCGCGGGCCAGCCCGAGAAGGCGCTGGAATATCTGCAAAAGGCCTATCACACCTTCCCCGATGCGGAAATCGGTGCCCATCTCGGCGAGGTCCTGTGGGTGCTCGGCCGGCAGGACGAGGCGCGCAAGGTGTGGGCCGAGGCCCGCAAGCGCGAGCCCCGCAACCGGGTGCTACTCAACACCCTGGAGCGCTTCAATCCATGATGCGCCCGCTGTGGCCGCTCGCCCTCCTGCTGCTGGCAGGATGCGCGGGCCCGGCCGTGATCCCGGTGGCATCGCCGGAACGCACCTGGGCCGGGCGGGCCGCGGCGCTCGCCGAAATCGAGGCCTGGAAACTGGCCGGGCGGGTGAGCATCACCGACGGCAATGCCGCCTGGCATCTGAAACTGTTCTGGGAACAGTGGGCCGACGGTTTCCGCATGGATCTGTCCGGCCCCTTTGGCGCCGGGGCGGTGAAGCTGTATGGAAGCCATGACGGCGTGCTGCTGCGGGATGCCGATGGCCATTACTGGCGGGCCGACGATGCCGAACAGCTTCTCTGGCAGCATACCGGCATCTTCATGCCGGTCGGTGGCCTGCGCTACTGGATCCGGGGGCTGCCCACGCCGGAACAGGACACCCGCGACATGGAACTCGATGCCGCCGGGCGGCTGGCCCGGCTGCGGCAGAATGGCTGGACGATCACGTTCCGGGAATACCTGCCGGTGGACGGCCTCGAACTGCCGCGCAATCTGCTCGTGCGGCGCGACGACATCGAGGTCCGGGTGGTGGTCGATCGCTGGCAGTTGCCGGACGGTGACGGAAACAGTCTGGCAAAACGACACCCGAATCCGTCATGAATGCGTCCCGCTGGTGGCCGGCACCGGCCAAGCTCAATCTCTTCCTGCATGTCACCGGGCGGCGGCCCGATGGCTATCACCTGCTGCAGACCGTCTTCCGGTTTCTCGATTACGGGGACCGGCTGCGTTTTGCCGTGCGTGACGATGGCATGATTCGCCGCACCCGTCCCCTGCCCGATGTTCCCGAGGATGTCGATCTCACCGTGCGTGCCGCCCGTCTGCTGCAGGCCGAGAGCGGCACCCGCCTCGGTGCCGACATCGAACTGGGCAAGCGCCTGCCCATGGGTGGCGGCCTTGGCGGGGGCAGCTCCGACGCCGCGACCACCCTGGTGGCCCTGAACCGGCTGTGGGCGACCGGTCTGGACGAGGATGCCCTGGCTGCCCTGGGGCTGCGTCTCGGTGCCGACGTGCCGGTGTTCGTCCGCGGCCAGGCTGCCTGGGCCGAGGGAGTCGGCGAGGTGCTCACCCCCGTGACCCTGCCCGAGCCCTGGTACGTGGTCCTGTGCCCCCCCGTGCACGTGACTACCGCCGAGGTTTTTGGCGACCCGCGATTGCGGCGGGATTGCCCACCCATTACAATACGCGACTTTCTCGAGGGCCGGGCCACGGAAAACGTGTGCGAGCCCCTCGTGCGCGCCCGACACCCCGAGGTGGACGCCGCCCTCCGCACCCTCGCGGAACACGGCCCCGCGCGCATGACCGGCACCGGCGCCTGCGTGTTCGCCGCCTTCGACAGCGAAGCGGCGGCGCAGCGGAC
>JALVBM010000077.1 GCA_027010665.1 Chromatiales bacterium | reverse complement strand
GATCCGCCGCGCCGCCCGGGCATCGATGGGCAGCTTGAGCAGCAGAAAGCCGAACACGATGTTCAGGAAGGCGAACAGGTTGCCGTGGACGTGGGCCATGCGCGCCTCGAAGTGCGCGCCCGTGTGGCTGGCCGCTATCCAGGCTTCCTTGCCGGGGGCGAAGTCCCGCAGCCAGATGAGCAGGAAGCCGTAGGCCATGAAACCGGCCATCACCCACAGGCCGGTGGCGATGTTCCATTTGCCGATTGTGTTGTTCATGTTGTCGCTCCTCTTGCGGTTCGTCGTTGACCGGTCATGCCGGCCGGGACACCGCCGCGCCGCGGGGGCGCGACAGCAGTTTGAAGATCACCGGGATCACCACCAGGGTCAGCAGGGTGGCCGCCAGCACCCCGCCGATCACCACCGTGGCCAGGGGCGAAAACCGTTCCGAGCCCACGGCCATCTCCAGCGCCAGGGGCAGCATGCCGGCCACGTCCGACAGGGCCGTCATCATGATCGGCCGGTAACGCACCGAGACCGCTTCCCGGATCGCCGCGTCGAGCCCTTCTCCCTCGCCGGTGCGGCGCAGGATGTAGTCGATCAGGATGATGCTGTTGTTCACCACCGTGCCCGTGAGCAGGATGATGCCGAGCATGGCCGGCATCGACAGATACTTGCCGGCCACCAGCAGGCCCGCCGCCACCCCGACGAACTGCAGGGGCACGGCGGCCATGATGGTGAAGGGATGCTTGAAGGAGCGGAACTGGGCCACCAGCACCAGATAGACGGCAAGGACGCCGAGCGCCAGTGCCCGCACCATGCGCTGACTGGCTTCCTGGAAGTCGCGCTGTTCTCCGGTGATGTCGAGTCGATAGCCGTGGGGCAGCGGCAGATCGGCCAGCCGGGCGCGCACGTCGGCGATGGTCTCCGAGAGCGGCCGGCCGTAGCGGAAGGCCATCACCTCGAGCATGCGGCGCAGATCCTCGCGGGTCACGATGCGCGGGCCCTGCCGCCACTCAAGCTCCGCCAGCTCCCGCAGCGGCACCTGCCGGCCATCGGGCGCGGTGAGCACCACGTCGGCCAGATCGTCGAGGTGTTGCCGTTCGGCCACGGCATAGCGCAGCAACACGTCCCGGTCCCGGTTGAGCGGCTGCCGCCAGGGCGTCACCACGCGCCCTTCCAGCGCCTGATAGACGGCCTGGGCGATGTCGGTGCCGTTAAGGCCGAATTCCGCCGCCCGTTCGCGATCGATGTTCACATGGGTTTCGGGCGTATCCAGCGCCCAGTTCTTGTAGGGGCTGCGCACGCCCGGAACCGTGCGGATGCGCGAGAGCACCTCGCTGCCGAGCCGGTCCAGCTCCGCAATCTCCGGCCCGCTGATCCGGACGACGATGGGCGCGGCGGTGGTGGCCCGGGCGGTGCCGCCCTTTTCCTTGGCCACGCTCAGCGTCACGCCGGGCATGCCGGACGCGAAGGACTCGATGCGGCCCATCACCGCCCACAGGCTGGTCTCCCGTTCGTTCCGCGACGTGAGATTGACGGTGATGCTGGCCTGGTTCACATCCAGCGCTCCCCGTCCGCCCAGATAGTGGGCCCCCGGCTCGAAACCGATGCTGGTGCCGACATCGACGACCGTCTCCTCTTCCCCCAGTTTCCGCTCCACGGCCGCCACCACGGCCAGCGTATCCTCGAGCCGGGTGCCGGGAACGGTGTCGAGGTTGAGCTGGAAACTGGCCGAATCGAAACGGGGCAGCATCTCGCTGCCGATGAAGACCATCGTGCGCACGCTTGCCACCAGCAGCACCACCGCCAGGCCAAGTGTGAGCCACGGATGGCGCAGGGCCCAGCCCAACAGGCCGAGATACCCTTCCTTCAGGCCTTCCATGAACTGGTGGAAGGGCGCGACCCAGCGCCCCAGGCACCCCGACCGGTCATCGCCCGGATGCAGCCAGAATGCGGAGAGCAGCGGAATCAGCGACACCGAAACGATGAAGGACGATGCGAGCGCAAAGGCCAGCGTCCAGGCCAGGGGCGTGAACAGCTTGCCAACGAAGCCGCCGAGGAACATCAGCGGCACCAGCACGGAAACCGTGGTGACGGTCCCGGCCAGATCGGCCAGGAAGATCTCCTCGGTACCGTCGATGGCCGCCCGCACCGGCGTCTTGCCCGGCACCTGCAGATGGCGATGGACGTTTTCCAGCACAACGATGCCGTCGTCCACCAGCAGCCCGATGGAAAGGATGATGGCCGACATGGTGATCATGTTGAGATCGATGCCGAACAGCCACATCAGCGAGAAGGTCATGAGGAAGGCCACCGGGATCGAAATGGCGATGATCGCCGCCTGCCGGAGATTGGCCAGGAACAGGAACACCACGGCGATGGTCAGGCCGATGGCGATGAACACCGAACTGGTCATGTTGTCGATGACCAGGCGGGTGAAGATCGAGTCGTCGTCGGCCACCTGGAACTGCAATTGCGGGAAGGCCTCGCGCAACTCGTCGAGCGCCGCGTGCACCGCCTCCGCCACCGCCACCGTGTTGGCCTCCTTGCGTTTGAGCACCTGCACGGCAATGGCGGGTTCGCCGTTGTAACGATAGGCCGAACGCGCTTCCGTCACGCTTTCCCGCACATCGGCCACGTCGCCCAGGCGAACGATCCGGTCGCCGCGGCGCAGGATGACCAGACGGGCCACGTCGGCGGCGTCCCGCAGGGGAGCATCGAAGCGCACCACGGTCTCCCGCGCGCCCATGTCGATGCGACCGCCCGATTCGACGAGATTCCAGCCGGACAGGGCCGCGGCCACCTGCCGCAGGTCGATGTCCCAGGCGCGCAGACGATCCCGGTGCACGCTCACCTCGAGCTGCCGGCGCCAGGCCCCGAAGACGTCGATGGTGGCCACCCCCGCCACCCGCTGCAGACGATCGCGAATGGCGTTGTCGGCCAGCTCGCGGACCTGGTCGAGCGTCAGTTCGCGGCTGCGCACCGCCAACGTGACGATGGGCTTGTCCGAAGAGGAGAATTGCATCACCTGCGGTTCGCGGATCCCGGCGGGCAGGCGATCGCGGATCCGACTGATGGCGTTCTGCACGTCCACCGCCGCTTCCGACACCCGGCGGTCGTAATGGAACTCGACCTTGACCACCGCCAGGCCCGTCTGGCTGGTGGAGCCGACCCTGGCCACCCCGTCGATGCCGACGAACTCCTCCTCCAATGGCTTGCTCAGGTTCTTGGCCACGTCGCGCGCGGCCACGCCCGGATAGGCCACGATCACCGTCACCACCGGCGGATCCGTGTCCGGGAACAGCCGCACGGGCAGTTCGAGGCGCGCCACCACCCCCAGCACCACGATGGCGATCAACGCCGCGAACAGGGTATAGCGGTACTCGATGGCAAAGCGCGGCCAGCTCATGAAAGGCCTCCACGGACCACGACGATCCGCGCGCCATCCTTCAGGCGCGGATCGGGCGTGACGATGATCCGCTCACCGGCCACCAGCCCCGAGCGCACGGGAACCCGGCCCGCCTGGCTGTCGCCCGTCTCGACCCGGCGCCAGCGGGCCGTGCCGCCCTCGGCCACGAATACGCCCGTTCCGCCCTGGCGGCGCTGCAGGGCATGATGCGGAATCACCAGCGCGTCCGGAATCTGCTCGACGACCACGGCTGCCGTCACCGCCATGCCCGGCAGCAGGCCCGTGATCGCTTCGGTCACCGGCACCTCAAAGAAGGCATTGCGGGTGGCGGGATCGACAGCCGGGTAGATATGCGTCAGGCTGGCTTCCCACCGCGCTTCCCGCAGGGGCATGGCCAGCCGCACCGGCTGGCCGCTGGCAAGCCGTCCCATGTCCCGCTGGGGCACCGTGATCACCGCCTTGAGCGGGCGCAGGGCCACCAGCTCCATCACCGGCTGGCCGGGTACTGCCAGTTCACCCGTCTCGATGTTGCGTTCCTGGATGCGCCCGGCAAAGGGCGCGCGGATTTCGGTATAGCCAAGCCGGGTGCGGGCCGCCTCGAGCGCATGTTCGCTTTCGGCCAGCGAGGCTTCCAGCGTCCGGACCATGCGCCGGCTCTCGTCACGCTGCTTGGGCGATACGAGTTTCTTCGCCAGCAGTTCCCGATCCCGTTCCAGTTGCTGGCGCCAGAAGCTCAGCTCGGCACGGATCCGCTGCACGCCGGCCTCGAGACGCTGCACCTCGTTCGCCAGCTCCGTGTCATCGAGCCGCAGCAACAAGGCCCCCTCCTCCACCCATTCCCCTTCCCGATGCAGCACGGCAACGACCCGGGCATTGACCTGCGCGGCAAGCCGGGCGCGCCGCCCACTCCGGATCGTTCCGGTGTAGTGACGAACCCGCGCAAAAGGCTGTGGCTGCAGGCGCAGGACTTCCACCGGCAGAGGCGGCGCCGGCAGAGGCTCGGTCGGACGCAGCCGCTCGGCGACACGGATGCCGGCGAACACCACCACCAGCAGGACGAGAGCGCCCAACAACAGACCGGACAGGGTACGTCGCGTCATCTTCATCTCGTGCTACCATCTATTAGCAATTGATTACTCACAATTATTCGAAAAAAATTTACGTCCGCAGGGCCCGTTCCAGAAACCGCCACAACCCATCGGCTTCCTCGTCGAGCCGAAAACCGAAGTCGAAGATGGACCAGCGCATGACCAGCCCCTGGATGAGGGCGGCCACGTAGCGGGCCGTCTCGTCCGGATCCAGATCGCCGCGGAAACGGCCTTCGGCCTGGCCATCGCGAATGAGTCCTGCGAGATTCTCGGTGTAACGGTTCATGACCTTCTGCACCGCCGCCTTGAGGGGCGGCGACTCCAGGTGCAGGCGATCGGAAAACAGAATGCGCGGCAGGCCACGATTCTGCTCGATGAAACGCAACTGGGTCGTGATGAGCCTGCGCAGGCGTTCATCGGCCGGACCGCTGCCCGTGAAAAAGGTGGCGAGCGTGGCGAACAGCCCCCTGGCCAGCCAGTCGATGGCGCCGGCGAAGATGGCATCCCGGTTGGGGAAATGGCGAAACACCGTGGGCTGGGCAATGCCCACCCGATCGGCGATGGCCTGGGTGGTGACTTTTTTTACCCCCTGCTCCGAAGCCAGCTCCAGGGCCGCTTCGATGATCTCCTGCTGACGTTGTTCGTGGGGTTTTCCCATGTCTCGCGCATTTGTGAGTGATTTATTGCTTTCATATTAATTGATTTCGGGGGAATTGCAAGGACTGAGGAATTCTGTGGGGAGCGCGAGACAGTGGCGAGGGCCGAGGGACGAGTGGCGAGGATGGAAGGGGGCCCTCCTCGGCCCTCGCCACTCGTCCCTCGGCCCTGCCATACCGGTTCAGGTCGCTACGCGACCTGGACCGGGATGGTATTTCTCGTGTGGGTGATTTCGTTGTTCTCGTCGAGATAGACGAGCTTGGGCTTGTAAGTGGCCAGTTCCTTGGCGTCGAGGCCCACGTAGGCGCAGATGATGACGATGTCGCCGGGGTTGGCCTTGTGGGCGGCGGCACCGTTGACGGAGATGATGCCGGAGCCGTCCTCGGCGCGGATGGCGTAGGT
>JALVBM010000076.1 GCA_027010665.1 Chromatiales bacterium | reverse complement strand
GCCATGACTTCCTCGGAGAAGTCGGCGTTGGTGTAGACGTTCTGGACGTCGTCCAGGTCCTCGAGGGTGTCGACCAGGCGCATGATCTTCTGGGCGTCGTCGAGGTCGAGATCCACGGTGGTGGAGGGTTGCATGGTGATTTCGGCCATCTCCGGTTCCAGGCCGGCGTCGAGCATGGCCTGCTTGACGTCGAGGAAGGCCTCGGGGCTGGTGATGACGTCGATGCTGCCGTCGTCGTTGGTGACCACATCGTCGGCGCCGGCCTCAAGGGCCACTTCCATGATCCGGTCCTCGTCGCTGCCGGCCGGGAAGGTCAGGGTGCCGACCTTGGTGAACAGGTAGGCTACCGAGCCGTCGGTACCGAGGTTGCCGCCGGCCTTGGTGAAGGCGTGGCGCACTTCGGAGACGGTGCGGTTGCGGTTGTCGGTGAGGCAATCGACCATCACGGCCACGCCGGAGGGACCGTAGCCCTCGTAGCGGATCTCCTCGTAGTTGTCGGCCTCGGCGGCGCCGGAGCCGCGCTTGACGGCCCGCTCGATGGTGTCCTTGGTCATGTTGGCGCCCAGCGCCTTGTCGATGGCGGCGCGCAGGCGCGGGTTGGCGTCCGGATCCCCGCCGCCCATGCGCGCGGCGACGGTGATCTCGCGAATCAGCTTGGTGAACAGCTTGCCGCGCTTGGCGTCCTGCGCCTTCTTGCGGTGCTGGATATTGGCCCATTTGCTGTGTCCGGCCATGAAATACCTCGTGCAATCCTGGGAAATCGGAAAGATGCGGGGATTTTAGCAGATTGAGGTATATGAGTGGCGAGGGACGAGGAACTGGGAACTAGAGAAAGCGTTTGGGGATTGGCTTCGAGAACCGTCTTGGGCTTCTCGTTTTTGCTGGGCTCTGATGGGGGTTGTATCGCGGCGGGGGCGCCGCTCCTACAAAAGCAGGGACGAGGGGCGAGGGACGAGGGACGAGGAAAAGCGTTTGGGCTGTGGCTTCGTTTGGCATCTCGTTGCCAGGCCTCGTCGGGATCGTTTATCGCGGCTGTGCGCCGCTCCTACAGATCGGGATCGGACCAGGTTTTTTCCTAGTTCCCAGTCCCTAGTTCCTAGTCCCTCCTGCCGGAGGAGGACGACTTTCAGTCGTCCTCCTCCGGCAGGTAGATCGCGGTGGTGCCGTGATCGACGATCTGGCCGCTGTCGAAGATGAAGCGGTGGGCGCCGATCTGGATGACGTCGTCGTG
>JALVBM010000075.1 GCA_027010665.1 Chromatiales bacterium | reverse complement strand
TCGATGAACAGGTAGCGGCCATCTTTCAATTGAAACCGGCGTTCGCCGGCAAACAGACCTTTTTGTTCGAGTTCCGGGGCGGTATCCGACATCATGTCCACGACCTTGGGGGCTGTGGTTGTTTTTAGCACAGGCCCGAAGGCAGGGAAAGGGCGGTCAGGGGGGATTCGGTCACACCCGGCGCAGGATGGCATCCATGGCGCGGGTGCCGAGGATGCGCTTGAGATAACCGAACAGGTAGGTGGGGACGGTGACGTAGTAACGGGGTTGCGGGCGGCGCTTTTCGAGGGCGAGGACGACCTTCCGGGCCACGGCTTCCGGGGGCAGGGTGAAGGGCACGGCCGGGCCTTCGGTCTTCAGGCGTTCGAGGGTGCGCAGGTACTGCTCGCGGTAGCGGCTGGCATCGATGTCGATGTTCTCGATGAACTTCTTGAGGCTGTTGGCGCGAAAGCGCGTCTCGATGGGGCCGGGCTCCACCAGCACCACGTGGATGCCGGTGCCGTGCAGTTCCTGGCGCAGGGTGTCGCTGAGGCCTTCCAGGGCGAACTTGCTGGCGTTGTAGGCGCCGCGCATGGGCATGGCGGCGAAGCCCAGCACCGAGCTGTTCATGATGATGCGGCCGTAGCCCTGACGGCGCATGACCGGAATCACGCGGTTGGTCAGCTCCAGGGTGCCGAACAGGTTGGTCTCGAACTGGGCGCGCAGCACGTGGCGCTTGAGATCCTCCACCGCGCCGGGCTGGCCCCAGGCGCCGTTGTTGAACAGGCCGTAGAGGGTACCGGTGGTGCGCAGCAGGATTTCGTCCACGGCCTCGCGGATGGAATCGCTGTCGTCCAGATCCAGCCGCAGGCTCTCGTAGCCGTCGTCCTGCAGCCGGGCCACGTCTTCGGCCTTGCGGGCGGTGGCGAACACCCGGTAGCCCCGCTCGCGCAGCATGCGGGCGGTGGCCAGGCCGATGCCGGAGGAACAGCCGGTGATGAGAACGCTGCGTTGCGGGGCGTCGGTCATGGGCGGCTCAGGTCAGCAGCACGGCGAGGATGCCGGTGAAGAAGATGCCGTCGAAGGTGCCGGCGCCGCCGATGGAGGCCATGGGCGTGGCCAGGCGGGGGATGTCCTTCAGGTGCAGCAGATCGGCGCCGATCAGCACGCCCAGGGTGCCGCTGACGTAGGCCAGGGGCGCGGGATTGTCGGGCGCGAGCATCAGGGCGGTGAAGGCGGTGACCAGCGGGGC
>JALVBM010000074.1 GCA_027010665.1 Chromatiales bacterium | reverse complement strand
TGGATCAACCTGTTCGACATGCGCTTTCCCGAATGGCGCAACCACATGCTCGAGCCGGAATTCTGGCAGCGGCTGGACGAGATTCCCGATCACCGTTTCTGGTCCCTGCGTCAGGAACTCAAGACCCAGATGCTCGAGGACGTCACCCGCCGCACCCGCGAACGCCTGCACCGGGAAGGCGCTTCGGAGGCCACCATTCGCCGCGCCACCCGCTTCATCAGCCAGACCGAATCGGATCTGCTGGTCATGGGCTTCGCCCGGCGCTTCGCCACCTACAAGCGCGCCACGCTGATCTTCTCCGATCCGGAACGGCTCAAGCGCCTGCTGGGCGATCCCGACCGGCCGGTGGTGATCATCTTCGCCGGCAAGGCCCACCCCAGCGATCATCCGGGGCAGGAACTGATCCGCACCATCCACCACTACTCGATGCAACCCGAGTTCATCGGCAAGATCATCCTGCTGGAAGGCTACGACATGGCCCTGGCCCGCAAGCTGGTCACCGGCGTGGACGTGTGGCTCAACACGCCCGAGTATCCGATGGAAGCCTCCGGCACCTCCGGCGAGAAGGCCGCCATCAACGGCGTGCTCAACCTCTCCGTGCTCGACGGCTGGTGGGGCGAGGGCTACAACGGCAAGAACGGCTGGGCCATTGCCCCCCACTCGCCCGATTTCGATCCGGCCTTCCGCGATGCCCAGGAAGCCACCGACATGCTCGACATCATCGAGCACGAGGTGATCCCGACCTTCTACAACCGCGATCAGCACGGCTACTCCCGCAAGTGGGTCGAGATGTCCCGCGAGGCCATGAAGTCCTGCATTCCCCAGTTCAATTCCATGCGCATGGTCAACGACTACGTGCAACAGTTCTACTCGGCGGCCCGCAACCACTGTGTGCGCCTGCAGTCCCGCAATCGGGAGGAAGCGAAGGAACTGGCCCACTGGAAACGCAAGGTCCGCGAGCACTGGGAGAAAGTCTCGGCCGAACGCCTCGACGAGGCCCGACCCTGGCTGCAGTACGGCCACGCCCTGCCGATCCGGGTACGCGCCTTCCTCAACGGCCTGTCACCGGACGACGTGGCCGTGGAATGCGTCATCGGCCATACCGACGAACAGGGAACCTTTCACCAGGAAGCCGTCTATCCGCTGCAACATCAGGAACAGGACGGCAAGAGCCACATCTTCGTCCTCGACCTGCAGCCGGACGAATGCGGCCTCAAGACCTACCGGCTGCGGCTGTATCCGCACCACCGGCTGCTGAGTCATCCGTTCGAGATG
Source organism: Chromatiales bacterium (assembly GCA_027010665.1). GTDB lineage: Bacteria > Pseudomonadota > Gammaproteobacteria > UBA6429 > Thiohalophilaceae > JALSSV01. The sequence goes on along the minus strand of JALVBM010000074.1, from coordinate 4,269 downwards.
GGCTATCTGATCTGGATTTGAGGCGCGTCTTTCCCGACCCGTCCTAAGTCGCTGTTCCGAATTCCCGGTCGGTTTGGTGGTTCTGTACTAACCATCAGGCACGCCCTCAATGCAGGTGCATACCCAAAGTGTAGTGGAATTCGGAACAGCGATTTAGATATTAAATGTCTCAAAATTGTCTTGACGCGAATTTCATGTAGGAGCGGCGCGAGCCGCGAAAAAGCGCCCATCGCGGCTTGCGCCGCTCCTACAGAATATCGCCTCCAAATTACGGTCAGGATAATTATGAGACGATTAATAACTGTTCCGAATTCTTGATCACTGTTCGCTACAAGCACGAAGCCCTCATGGCCATGGAGGGCGACCCGCAAGCGTAGTTCCAACCACAAAGTGGTGCGGAATTCGGAACAGCTTCTAGTCACACCGCCCGAACAGCGCCACCAGATGCCGCAACCGCCCGGCGGCCTCTTCCGGCACCATCGTCCAGTCGAAGCGCCAGCGCCAGTTGCCCTCGCGGGTACCGGGCACGTTCATGCGGTGTTCGCTGCCGAGGCCCAGCACGTCCTGCATCGGCAGGACGGCCAGGCGCGAGACGCTGGCCAGGGCCAGGCGGATCAGCGGCCAGGGCATGTCCACCGGCTCGCAGCCGAGATAGTCAGTGAGCCGTGGCCGCAGGCGATCTTCGTTGTGCCGATACCATCCCAGGGTCGTGTCGTTGTCGTGGGTGCCCGTGTAGATCACGCTGTTGGGCACCACGTTGTGGGGCAGATAGGGATTCATGGGGCCGTCGTCGAAGGCGAACTGCAGGATCTTCATGCCGGGCAGGCCGAAACGATCCCGCAGGGCTTCCACCTCCGGCGTGATGATGCCCAGATCCTCGGCCACCAGCGGCAGATGGCCGAACACGGCGAACAGCCGTGACAACAGGGCCTCCCCCGGCGCCTTGACCCACCAGCCGTGCTCGGCGGTCTCGTCGCCTGCCGGGATCTCCCAGCAGGCCTCGAAGCCCCGGAAGTGATCGATGCGCACCAGATCGAACAGCTCGAGCTGGGTACCCATCCTTTCCACCCACCAGCGAAAACCGTCGGCGGCCATGCGTTCCCAGTGGTAATGGGGATTGCCCCAGCGCTGGCCGGTGGCCGAGAAGTAGTCGGGTGGCACGCCGGCCACCACCTCGGGCCGGCCTTCGGCATCGAGCTTGAACAGATCGCGATGGGCCCAGACGTCGGCGCTGTCGTAGGCGACGAAGATGGGCATGTCGCCAAACAGCTTCACGCCCCGCGCGTGGGCATGAGCGCGCAAGGCCTGCCACTGCAAAAAGAACAGATACTGGATGAAGACTTCCTGCTCCACCGCCGCGGCTTCCTCTTCCCGCGCCCGCTGCAGGGCCGCCGGCTGCCGGTCCCGCAGGGGCTGTGGCCAGTCGGCCCAGCTGCCGGCGGGATAACGGCGTCGCAGGACCATGAACAGGGCAAAATCCTCGACCCAGTGGCGATGCCGGTGGCGGAAATCCTTGAAGCGTTCCCACTCGGCAGCGTCGGCATGATCCTGAAAACCCTGCCAGGCGCGGGCAAAACCGGCCGCGCGATCGTTCATGTCGACGTCGGGCGGGAGCCAGCCCCGCGTGATCAAATCGGCAAAATCGATCAGTTCCGGATTGCCGGCATGGGCCGAAAGGCACTGATAGGGCGAGCCGTCGTCATGGGTCGGCCCCAGCGGCAGCACCTGCCACACGCTGGCACCGCAATCGGCAAGGAAGTCGACGAAACGCCGGGCCTCGGCGCCCAGTTCGCCCTGTTCGCGTGGTCCCGGAAGGGAGGTGGGATGCAGCAGAATGCCGGCGCGGCGGCGATCCAGGACGGGTGGGTGTTCCGGCGCCTCGACCATCAGTCCGGTTTCTGCCCGCTGCGCATCACGCCGCCCATGGCCGGCGCCCCGGTGCCATGGGTGAAGGTTTCCGATAGATAGCCCGGCGGCTCCTCACCGAGGATCTGATAGAGATTGGAGAGGTGCTGGCGATACAGGTGCTCGAAGTCGCTCACCGACTCGGCCGGGTTGTAGTCGCCGAACCACCAGAACCAGTCGGAGCCCTCGCAGATGGCCAGTTGCTTCTCGGCCCGTGCCCGGTGGGCATCGTCCAGTCGCCCGACCACGGCATCGAAGCGATGCTTGGCATCGCCGAGCATGTCCCAGCCCCGGTTCTTGTCGGGCTCGCCGATCCAGGTGGAGAAGGTGCCATACACCCAGCTCCCGGCGACGATGTGCGGCAGGGTGGTGATGGCGCAGTGCTGGCGCAGGCAGTCGCTGTAGGTGGTCAGCTCCAGATCGGGATGAGCGGCCAGCTTGCGATACAGTGCCTGCAGGAAGTGATAACCGTTCTCCGGATAGTATTCCCAGGCATTCTCGCCATCGAGGATGATGGAGACCATGCGGTTGGGCTCGTTGCGACAGGCTTCGGCGATGTTCTCCAGGTGAGAGACCAGATTGGCCACCGCATCGTCGGCATGCCAGCCGGAATAGGTGAAGCCGATGAGATCCGACAGGCCGTCGTCGCGGAAGAAGATCACCGGTTGGGCATCGCTCAGGCGATAGGGCTTGTGAATGCAGTTCTCGCCTTCGCCACCGGGCGCCATGTCGGCGGCCTTGAGCGAATTGCGCAGCACGCTCTCGCCGCTGGCGGTCCAGTGGAAGCCGTATTCGCCGAGCAGCTTCAGGGTGGCATCGCTCACGCTGCCCTCGGACGGCCAGCAGCCGCGCGGGCGCATGCCGAAGCAGCGTTCGAAGGTGCGAATGCCGTGCTCCAGGTGCCAGCGGACCCGCTCCTCGCCACCCGGATATTCGGTGAGATGCGGCAGGGGTGCCTCGGGCATCGCCTCCCGGGCCGACTGGATGTCGATCAGCAGCGGCATGATGGGATGGGCATAGGGCGTCACCGACAGTTCCACCTGCCCCCGCTCCGCCAGCGCCCGGTAGCGGGGAATGATATCGCGCAGCAGATCGCCGATGATGCCGAGTAGTTCGCGCCGGTCGTGCAGGGAGAAGACCTGCCCCTTGTCGAGCAGGGTCTTGACCCGGGCATCCTCGCGACGCACCGTCTCGCCCAGCCAGGCGAGGTGGTACCACATCAGCAGATCGGCAACGAACTGATCGGAGACGTAGACCAGCGACTCGGGATGGTCCAGCACCCAGCGGGCATAGGTGGCCAGCCGTTCGTACGGCGGAAAGCGCTTGATGAGATGCTGCTCGTTGGCCCGCAGGCAACTGCGGATCAGGCTCAGTCGCTGCTCGGGATGCCCGGGCAGGGCCGGCTCGGCCAGCGCCGCCAGCAGCGGATCGGTGATGGCCTGGCTGTTGTGCAGGAAGGCGTCCACCTGGGCGGCATAGTCCTCGATCTGCTCCAGCAGCACCGGCGCAAAGTTGACCACGGCCCGCGCCTCCGGCACCGACTCCAGGTGTGCGGCCATGTCCACGTAGTCCTTGATGGCGTGCAGGTAGGTCCAGGGCAGATGGTAGACACCACTGCGCAGATCCCGGTACTCGGGCTGGTGCATGTGCCAGTAGAGAACGACCTTGAGCCTACCGGACATGGTGCAGTTCCTGTCCCAGCATTTCCGGCACCACCAGCACCACGCCGCCGGGCGTGACGTGGAAGCGCTTGGCATCCTCCTCCGGATCCTCGCCGATCACCATGCCATCGGGAATGTGGCAGCCCTTGTCGATCACGGCACGGCGGATGCGGCAATGGCGGCCGACGGTGACTTCCGGCAGCACCACGGCATCCTGCAGTTCGGAATAGGAATTGACCACCACGCTGGAGAACAGCAGGGAATGGCGCACCCTGGCGCCGGAGATGATGCAGCCGCCGGAGACCATGGAGTCCACGGCCATGCCGCGGCGATCCTCGTCGTCGAACACGAACTTGGCCGGCGGCAACTGCTCCTGGTAGGTCCAGATGGGCCACTGGGTGTCGTACAGGTTCAGCTCCGGCGTCACGCCGATGAGTTCCAGGTTGGCTTCCCAAAAAGCGTCCACCGTGCCCACGTCGCGCCAGTAGGCCTGGGTGCCGGTCTCCTTGTCGAGGAAGTTGTAGGCGAAGGCCCGATAGTTCCGGATCACTGAGGGAATGATGTCCTTGCCGAAGTCGTGGCTGGAGTTGCGGGTGTCGGCATCCTTGATGAGCTGTTCGAACAGGAAGGCGCGGTTGAACACGTAGATCCCCATGGAACACAGGGCCACGTCCTCCTTGCCCGGCATCGGTTTCGGGCTGGA
>JALVBM010000073.1 GCA_027010665.1 Chromatiales bacterium | reverse complement strand
TCGTGGATCTGACCGGCGATCTGCCGGTGGTGGTCCGTCGTGGCAAGGGGGATCCAGCCACGTTCGAATCCTGACAGTGGTCGAGACCGACAGGCTATCACGGTATAATGCGCGTCCCTTGCCAAACCCTAACTCGAAACGGTCTGCATGAAACCGTCTGAACAGGGCCCGTTCCCACGGCCCGCTTTCGGGAGTCTCCATTGAATACCCTGCCCAACCAGCAGCCGCGCGTGCTGTCCGGCATGCGCCCGACCGGTGCCCTGCACCTTGGCCATTATCACGGCGTACTCAAGAACTGGGTGCGCCTGCAGCACGAGTACGAATGCTTCTTCTTCGTGGCCGACTGGCACGCCCTGACCACCCATTACGAAGAGCCGCAGATCATCGAGCCCAGCGTCTGGGAGATGGTCATCGACTGGCTGGCGGTGGGGGTCAATCCCGGTTCGGCGACGCTGTTCATCCAGTCGCGGGTGATGGAGCACGCCGAGCTGCACCTGCTGCTGTCCATGATGACCCCGCTGGGCTGGCTAGAACGGGTGCCCAGCTACAAGGATCAGCAGGAGAAGCTCAAGGATCGGGATCTGGCCACCTACGGCTTTCTCGGCTATCCGCTGCTGCAGAGCGCCGACATCCTGATCTACAAGGCCGGGCTGGTGCCGGTGGGCGAGGATCAGGTGGCCCACGTGGAACTCACGCGCGAGGTGGCACGGCGCTTCAACCACCTCTATGGCCGCGAGCCGGGTTTCGAGGACAAGGCGGAAGCGGCGATCCGCAAGATGGGCAAGAAAAACGCCAAACTCTACAAGGAGTTGCGAAAGAAATATCAGGAAACGGGTGACGAGGAAGCGCTGGAGACGGCCCGTGCCCTGCTCGAGAACCAGCAGAACATCACCCTGGGCGACAAGGAACGGCTGTTCGGCTACCTGGAGGGCGGCGGCCGGATCATCCTGCCCGAGCCCGAATCGCTGCTCACCCCGGCCTCGAAGATGCCCGGCCTGGACGGTCAGAAAATGTCCAAGTCCTACGGCAATACCATCGCATTACGCGAAGATATCGACCAGATCGCCGACAAAATCCGCAAGATGCCGACCGACCCGGCAAGGGTACGGCGCTCGGACCCGGGCGATCCGGAAAAGTGTCCGGTGTGGAAACTGCATCAGGTATACTCGGACGAAGAAACCCGCCAATGGGTGCGGGAAGGCTGTACCACGGCCGGCATCGGCTGCCTCGACT
>JALVBM010000072.1 GCA_027010665.1 Chromatiales bacterium | reverse complement strand
TGTTTCCGCGACGAGGATCTGCGCGCCGATCGCCAGCCCGAGTTCACCCAGCTCGACATCGAGACCTCCTTCATGGACGAGGAGGCCATCATGAACCTGATGGAAGAGATGATTCGCCAGCTCTTCGCTCGGGTGCTCGACGTGCAGCTGCCCAATCCCTTCCCGCGCATGACCCACGCCGAGGCCATGCACCGCTACGGCTCCGACCGGCCGGATCTGCGCGTGCCCCTGGAGCTGATCGACGTGGGCGACGTGATGGAAGGCGTGGAGTTCAAGGTCTTCAGCGGTCCGGCGAAGGATCCCCACGGCCGGGTGGCGGCCCTGCGCCTGCCGGGCGGCGGCGCCCTGACCCGCAAGGAAATCGACGAGTACACCGATTTCGTCGGCATCTACGGCGCCAAGGGGCTGGCCTATATCAAGGTAAACGAAGTGGCCAGGGGCCGCGATGGCCTGCAATCGCCGATCCTCAAGTTCCTGCCGGACGAGGCCATCACCGCCATTCTGGAGCGCACCGGAGCCGAGGACGGCGATCTGATCTTCTTCGGCGCCGACAAAAAGGCCGTGGTCAACGAATCCCTGGGCGCCCTGCGGGTGCGTCTGGGCCACGACAGGGGCCTCGTCGAGGGCGAGTGGCGGCCCCTGTGGGTGGTGGACTTCCCCATGTTCGAGCCGGACGAGGAGGGCGGCGGGTTCGCCGCGCTGCATCATCCCTTTACCTCGCCGCAGGTGGAAGACGTGGCGGCCCTGGAGGCCGATCCCCACAACGTGCTCTCCCGCGCCTACGACATGGTCATCAACGGCACCGAGGTCGGCGGCGGTTCCATCCGCATCCACCGGGCCGACATCCAGGCCGCCGTGTTCCGGCTGCTCGGGATCAGCGACGAGGAGGCCAGCGAGAAGTTCGGCTTCCTGCTCGACGCCCTCAAGTACGGCTGTCCGCCCCACGGCGGCATCGCCTTCGGTCTCGACCGGCTGGTGATGCTGATGGCCGGCGCCGCCTCCATCCGCGAGGTGATGGCCTTCCCCAAGACCCAGTCCGGCAACTGCCTGCTCACCCAGGCACCGGCCCCGGTCTCGGAGGCCCAGCTCAAGGAACTGCACATCAGCATCCGCAAGAAGCCAAGTTCCGGAAAATCCTGAAGTTTTCGGCGTCCCGCCAGGCTCCGGCCGGGACGCCGATTTGCACCCGCCCGGGAATTCCTGAATACTCATGTTCCGCGGCAAGCTGCCGATA
>JALVBM010000071.1 GCA_027010665.1 Chromatiales bacterium | reverse complement strand
GCGCAGTAGTGTCCAAGAAAAAATCTTCGGGGGGCGAAAAAGCTCGGGATTGTCCGTTACTTGCGGTAAAATCAGGTGTGCGAAGCTTGATTTGCCGCCAGCAAAGGAACAATCCCGATGTTTGAACCTACCACCCTGCACCGGATTCTCCAACTCCTTCCCGCTGATCTGCTTCACCAGGCCGTGCGCCGCCATGACAGCGACCGTTACCGCAAGCGTTTTCACACCAGATCGCACCTGATCGCGCTGCTGGTGGCGCAACTTTGCGGCGTATCCAGTCTGCGCGACGTGGAGAACCTGCTGCTCAGGCACCGCCGCCGCCTGCATCATCCGGGCGGCGTCCCCGTGCCCCGTTCGACGCTGTCGCACGCCAACAACAGCCGCGATTGGCGGGTGTTCGCGGACATCGCCCAGGGCCTGATCGCGCGGCGGGGGCGCGGCATGCGGCGCAAGGCGGGACAGGTGATGGCGGCGCTGGACTCCACGCCCATACGCATCGCCGGGCGGGGCAGCGGCTGGGCGCGCCAGACGGCCTCGCGGCATGGCAATCAGGGGCTGAAGCTGCACCTGATGATCGATGCGGACGAGGCCGCCCTGCAATGGGCGCGCACCAGCGGCATGAACGTCAGCGACATCGGCATGGGCCGTGACGCGCCATTGCGGGAGGGATGCATCTATCTGTTTGACAAGGGATATTGCGATTACAACTGGTGGCGCTCCATCATCGATGCCGGGGCCCATTTCGTCACCCGCCTGAAGCGCAACGCCGCCTTCGAGGTGATCGAAGAGCGCCCCTGCGACGGCGAAACGATCCTTTCCGACCGGATCATCCGCCTGACCAACAAAAGCCCGCGCGGCGGCGTGACCAACCGGCTGGCGGGGCGGCCCCTGCGGCTGGTGCGCATCCCCCATCCGGGCGGCAAGGAGCGGCCCTTTCTCATCGTCTCCAGCCTGCTTGATACGCCGGCGGAGGAGGTGGCCGAAGCCTATCGCAGGCGCTGGAGCATCGAGGTGGTGTTCAAGTGGCTGAAGCAGAACCTGAAGGTCAAACGCTTCATGGGGGAGAGCCGCAACGCCATTCTGGTGCAACTTTGGGTGGCGGTCATCGCATGGCTGCTGCTGCGCGCCTATCATCGCCTGCTCAAGGCGGGCCATGCCGCGCACGGGGCGCTCAGGCTGAAGGACACGCTTGTTCTCGTGGCCGCAACCCTCTTCCAGCCCCCGCCAGGGCCGCCAGA
>JALVBM010000070.1 GCA_027010665.1 Chromatiales bacterium | reverse complement strand
CTTCCAGGCGGTCGGCGCGGGCGGCGATGTAGCGCTGGAAGTTGGGTTGCTTCCGGTAGGCGCCGGAGGCGACGTAGTCGAGCGATGACTGCAGGTGGAAGGCGCGCAGGTAGGCCTCGGTGCGGAATACCTCCCGGCCGTTGCGATCCACGAAGACCATGGTGGGCGTGAATTTCACGTCCATGGCCCGGGCCAGCTTGCGGGCCGTGGTCTTGCGGCCCTGCAGGTCGACCAGCGGCATGTCCGACCAGATGTCAAGGCGCACGATGTTAAACCGGTCAAGCAGCTTACGAGTCTCGGGGCGCTGGTAGATGTCCTGGTGGTATTCGTCGCAGGTGCGGCAGACTTCCTGCTCGAACAGAATCAGCAGGGGCCTGTCGGCCCTGGCCAGTTTCGCCAGATCGTAGGGCGGCTTCAGGATCCAGGGCTCGTCGTGGAGCTTGCCGGTTGCCTTCACCGGGTTGAGTTTCGCGTAGTACTCGCGGAAGGCCAGTTTCTTCTCCAGACCCTGCGCGGTGTAGTCCAGGGCCGCTTCGAACTTGTCCGGGGGATAGTAGCCGTTGATGCGCAGCGCCACCTGGCCCTGGGGATCGAGAATCAGGATGGTGGGCGTGAACATCACCTTCCATTTCTCGGCAAACTGCTTTTCGGTCAGCATCTGGCCGTCGAGATCGGTGACTTCCCGATCGCCCCACATGTTGATGGCGATGACGTCGAAGTGCTTGCGGGTCTTGTCGACGATGGACTTGGTGCTGAAGTTCACCCGCAGCAGCTTGGCGCAATACGGGCAGCCGTCCTGATAGAAATAGAGCATCACCCGCTTGCCGGCCGCCCTGGCCTCGGCCACGTCCTCGTTCAGATCGAGAAACGAGGTCTTGAACCATTCCGGTTTCTCCTCGTAACCGGGATTGACGAATCCCGGCTCCAGATCCGCCTCGGGGGCGGCGGCATTTGCCGCCCCGGCAAGAATCAGCCACAGTGCCGCGAGCCAACGGGCGCCAAGCCCTGGTTTTCGGGCAGGACAGGGGATTTCCGAGTGCATGATCGCCTCCGCAGGTGTGATTTCCGGCCTTCAGGTGACCGCTTTTTCCGAAATTCTGACTCGCGCCGGGCCGAAAAGTGCCGACGTTTTTTTGACAGACTCAATCGGAAAATGAACTATACTTCACAAGTAGTTGTTTTTGTTTGTATTTATTTTTCGTGCAACTCTGGCACGCATTTCGCATCAAAACTGCACAACATGTGAACAACAGGTTGCCGACTATGGCCTCACATATCAATACCGACAATCAGGACGCATCGCTGGCTTCTTCCGCCAATCTGTCTGCCGATCTGGGGCATCTGGGCATCGCGCCGGACGAGCTGCAGCAAACCCTGAAGCTGGCGGGCCTGCTGCAGACTTCGCTGGAACTGGAGACGGTGCTGCGCTTCTTTCTGGATGCAGCCGCCGAACGCGTCGAGTTCGACGGCGCCCGGTTCGAATACCCGCCGCTGGAGACGGAACTGGACTTCGGCTCCCGCCGCGCCCATACCTGCGCCTACCGGCTGAAGCTGGCCGGCGAGTATCTGGGCGAACTGGTCTTCAGCCGCCGGACCCGTTTCCAGGAGGCCGAGCTGCAGACCATCGAAAACCTGCTGAGCCAGCTCATCTACCCGCTGCGCAACGCCATCTGGTACCAGCGCGCCCTGCGCTCCGCCCAGATCGATCCCCTGACGGGCATCAACAACCGCACGGCCATGAACAACATGCTGGCCCGCGAGGTGGATCTGGCCCATCGCAACCACACGCCGCTGTCGCTGATCGTGGCCGATATCGACCACTTCAAGCACATCAACGATCAGTTCGGCCACGCCGTGGGCGACGAGGTTCTGCGCCAGTTCTGCCAGACCATCAGCGACAACCTGCGGGGGTCGGACATCGTTTTCCGCTATGGCGGCGAGGAATTCGTGATCCTGCTGACCGGCACCAATCGCGAGGATGCCGCCCTGGTGGCCGAGCGTATCCGGGGGGCCATCGAGCACGCGACCTTCGATTGCGAGGAAGTGCGCCTGAAACTGACCGCCAGCTTCGGCGCCGCCAGCCTGGGCCCGGGCGAGACGCCCGAGGATCTGTTCCGCAAGGCTGACAGCGCGCTGTATCGCGCCAAGGAAGCCGGCCGCAACTGCGTGGTGAGCCACCAGCCGGAGCTGCGCATCCAGGAGGCCAACGGCTGATCCGCGGCCGGAAACATGAACCGCGTCACATCTCCCAGGCCCATGTGACGCGCCAGGCGGTTATACTTTGAACAGCTCAGGCCGAACGGGACAGCCCCATGGACTATCTGCACCAGCTGGAGAAGATTCTCGAATCGAAGTACCGGATCATCACCATCGAGTCGTATGACACCGATCGGGTGCTGGATCTGTTCATCCAGGTCAGCCGCTTCAGCAACAAGGCCTTCTACCAGGCGCCGCCCGACGAGGGCATGCGCCGGATTGGCGCCGATCACATCGTCATCCCACGCACCCAGTCCGGCACCGAGAAACTCAAGTACATCGCCAACGCCAAGCACTATGGCGTCTATATCCTGCGGGACTTCGACGAGGAACTGGAGAAGAAGCCCAACATCGCCCTGCTGAAGGAAATCGCCACCGGTTCCACCCCCAAGGTGGTGATTCTGCTGAGCGAGTACCTGAACATCCCCCGCGAACTGAAACCCTACGTCCTGCGCTCCAAGCACCAGCTCAAGAAGGCCGGCTGAGGTTCAGCGGCGCCGAGATCGCGTCTTCTTCCGCCGGGTCGACCCGCGCGCCGGTGGCGACATCCCCGCCAGACGGTAGAGTTCCGCCATTTCCGCCGGCGTCAATTCCCGCCATTTCCCCGGCCGCAGCGCCCGGCCCAGCTCGATGTTGCCGTAACGCACCCGGATGAGCCGGCTGACGGCATAACCCAGGGCTTCCCACAGGCGGCGCACCTCCCGGTTGCGGCCCTCGCGCAGGATCACGTGATACCAGTGATTGCTGCCGCTGCCGCCGGCATCGAGAATGCGATCGAACCGCGCCGGCCCGTCTTCCAGCTCCACTCCCGTCTGCAGGGCCTCGAGATCCTCGGGCCGGACATCGCCGAGCACCCGCACGGCGTATTCGCGTTCCACTTCCCGGGAAGGGTGCATGAGGCGGTTGGCCAGCTCGCCGTCGGTGGTGAGCAGCAGCAGGCCGGAGGTATTGAGATCGAGGCGGCCGATGCCGATCCAACGGCCATGGGGCAAGGGGGGCAGGTGGTCATAGATGGTAGGGCGGCCTTCCGGATCCTGGCGGGTGCAGACCTCGCCGACCGGCTTGTGATAGGCGATGACCCGCGCCCGGGGCGTGTTCCAGAGGTTGGTCAGGGCCTTGCCGTCGAGGGTGACGCGGTCGTCGGGACCGATGCGGTCGCCGAGCTTCGCCGGCAGGCCGTTGACCCGGATGCGCCCCTGTTCGATCCAGCCCTCGATCGCCCTGCGTGAGCCGAGCCCGGCGCGGGCCAGCACCTTCTGGATCCGCTCGGCCATGGAATATCAGTTTTCGGCCGTCAGCGGCGCGTCCTGCCGGCTTTCTTCTTCGTCCCCGCCCGTCTCGGCGGTGGAAGTCGCATGCGCGGGCGCATCGCTCCCCGCCGCGTCGTCTCCGGCCTCGGCCGTTTCGTCGGCGGGCATCGGTTCGGATTCGGTCTCGATGGTCGTCCCGGCCGCATCCACGACAGCCTCGGGCGCCGCCTCTTCGGCGGTAGACTCCGTCTCGGCTTCGCTGTTGGCAGCGTCGTCCTGCATCGCCGGCTCGCTGTCGGCCCCTTCTTCTCCGGGTTCGCCCAGTTCCAGTTCCGCGTTGATGGCGTCGATGTCGCGCAGCTCCGACAGCGGGGGCAGTTCCTGCAGACTCTTGAGATTGAAGTAGTCGAGGAAGGCCCGGGTGGTGGCATACAGCGCAGGCTTGCCCGGCACGTCGCGATGGCCGACCACCTTGATCCAGTCGCGCTCCATCAGGCTCTTGATGATCTGGCTGCTGACGCTGACGCCGCGGACCTCCTCGATCTCGCCCCGGGTGATGGGCTGGCGATAGGCGATGAGTGCCAGGGTCTCGAGGGTGGCCCGGGAATAGCGGGCGGGCTTTTCCTCCCACAGGCGGGAGACCCACTGGGCGAAGCTCTCACGCACCTGGAAGCGCCAGCCGCTGCCCACTTCCTTCAGTTCGATGCTGCGGCCTTCGCACTCCCCGGCGATCCGCTCTAGGGCTTCGCGAATGGCCTCGCGGCCGGGATCGCTGTCCTCCGGGAACAGTCCCTGGAGTTGCTTGATGCTCAACGGTTCGTCGGCCGCGAACAGCACGGCCTCGAGGATGCGGTCGAGTTCAGGTTCGTTCATTCGTCGTTTCCGTCGTTGGCGCTTTCCAGCGTGCCGGATCCGGCCTTCACGTGAATCGGCCCGAAGGCCTCGGTCTGCACCAGTTCGATGAGATGCTGCTTGATCAGCTCCAGCAGGGCCAGCAGGGTCACCACCACGCCGCTGCGCCCCTCTTCCACCGTGAACAGCTTGCCGAATTCGATGAAGCGATCGGCGCTCACCCGGTCGAGCACGATGGACATGCGCTCACGGACCGACAGGGGCTCCAGGGTCACGTGATGGTGTTCGTACATGGACGCCCGGCGCATCACGTCCTTGAAGGCCGTGAGCACGTCCTGCAGGCTGACCTCGGGCGGCTTGCGCACCGTCTTCAGTTCGGGAGCCGCCACGGCGGTGGGGAAGATGTCCCGCCCCACGCGCGGCAGGTGATCGATGTCCTCGGCCGCCTGCTTGTAGCGCTCGTATTCCTGCAGCCGCCGCACCAGTTCGGCGCGGGGATCGCCCTCGTCCTCTTCCGCCTCGGCCGGGCGCGGCAACAGCATGCGCGACTTGATCTCGGCCAGCATGGCGGCCATCACCAGGTATTCGCCGGCCAGCTCCAGGTGGAGATCCTTCATCACCTCCACGTACTCCATGTACTGGCGGGTGATCTCGGCGATGGGCAGATCGAGGATGTCCAGATTCTGCCGCTTGATGAGATACAGCAGCAGATCCAGCGGGCCCTCGAAGGTCTCGGCCAGGAAGACCTCCAGCGCATCCGGCGGGATGTAGAGATCCTTGGGCAGGGCGGTGATGGCCTCCCCCTGCACGATCGCGAAGGGCATCTCCTCCTGTTGCGGCGGGCTCGCCTCCACGGCCCCGACGCCCTCTTCGCTGGTGGTCATCGCCCTCTCCTGTCCGCTTCAGCGGTATTCCAGCCCCATGGCCTGACGCACCTCGACCATGGTCTGTCGCGCCACGTCGCGGGCCTTCTCGCAGCCCTCGTTGATGATGTTGCGCACCAGCCCCGGATCCTGTTCGTATTCCCGCGCCCGTTCCTGGATGGGTTCGAGCTCGGCGCGCACCGCCTCGACGATGGGGGCCTTGCAGTCGAGGCAGCCGATGCCGGCCGTGGTACAGCCTTCCCGCACCCATTGGCGGGTTTCTTCGTCCGAGTATACCTGATGCAGTTTCCACACCGGACACTTTTCCGGATCGCCCGGGTCCGAGCGCCG
>JALVBM010000069.1 GCA_027010665.1 Chromatiales bacterium | reverse complement strand
CCCGTAGGGTGCATTCGCGCAGCAATGCACCAACGAATCAGGGCCGAGGGACGAGTGGCGAGGAACGAGGAAAACCCGGGGCGTGGCTCCGAATTTGTAGGGTGCGATAGCGAAGCGTATCGCACCAAAAAGCCAGGACCGAGTGACGAGGCGCTAGGTTCGAGGAAAACCGTATGCGTGGGTCCGAACCACCATCTCCCTCCCCATCACTGAATAATCAATCCGGTAAAGTACAACGCCTCGATCCCCGGTTTGCCGGTGTTTTCCTCCAGTACCTTCTGCACCGCCTCAAGCGCTTCCTGGCGCAGCTTTTCCTTGCCCTGGACCGTACGCACTTCCTTCACATTCTGACCGGAGAGCAGCAGCACCAGGGCGTGGCGGATGGCCGGCTGGTGCTCCTCGATGAGGGCGGCGGCCTCGGGCGAGGCCAGCTTCACCTGGATGTCCACCTGCATGTGATGGACTTCCTCGCCGTCGTTCACGTTCACCACGAAAGGCGGCTTGAATTCCAGGTAGGGGGAACTGCCGCCTCCGCCACCGCCGCCGGAGGCCGTGGCCAGTGGCGTGAGCACGAACAGAAACAGGGCGGCAAGCAGGCGTTGGGGCATGACGGTATCTCCTGGTGGCTTGCCCTCCCTATCGGCGCCGGCGGGCAAAGGTTTAGTCCCGGATGCCGGGGATGGTAGGGTAGGGCCATGAGCGAAACCGGGAGTGATCACTACGTCTGCGCTACGGCGCTGGGCCGGATCCACTTCACCCTGCGCAACCAACGGCTGGTCGCCATCGACCTGCCGGGCCGGGCCGGCCCACCGGTGTCCCGGCCGGCCCGGTCGGGCCTGGCCGGCGAAGTGGCCCGGCAACTGCAGGCTTTCGGCGAGGATCCCCGTTTCGTCTTCGATCTGCCCATCGCACCACAGGGAACCGAATTTCAATGCCGGGTCTGGGCCGCGCTGCGGGCCATACCCGCCGGGGAGGTGAAGACCTATGGCGAAGTGGCCCGTGCCCTGGGCAGCGTCGCCCGGGCCGTGGGCGGCGCCTGCCGCGCCAATCCCCTGCCGCTGGTGGTGCCCTGCCATCGTGTAATTGCTGCAAGCGGCCTGGGCGGTTTTGCCGGCAACTCGGCCGGGCCGGAAGTGGAACTGAAGCGTCGCCTGCTGGCGCGGGAAGGGGCGAGGCTGGCGCGATGACCGACACCGGGAATTCCGCCCCGATCGATCCGCTCATCGAGCCCTTTCTCGATGCCCTGTGGATGGAGCGGGGCCTGAGCAAGAACACCCTGGCGGCCTACCGCAGCGATCTGATCGGCTTTGCGCGGCATCTGCGGGCGGCCGGTGTCGCTTCCCTGGCCGACGCCACCCGGGCCGACATCCAGTCCTGCCTGGCCCGCCGCCTGGAAGCGGGTGCCCGACCCCGCAGCACGGCGCGCCTGCTCTCCACCCTGCGGCGCTTCTATGCCTGGCTGCGGCGCACCCGGCGCATCGGCGAGGATCCGGTGGCCCTCATCGAATCGCCGAAACTGGGCCGGCCCCTGCCCGATACCCTCAGCGAGGCGGATGTGGAGGCCCTGCTGGCGGCCCCCGATCCCGAAACCCCGGTGGGCCTGCGGGATCGGGCCATGCTCGAGGTGCTGTATGCCACCGGCCTGCGCGTCTCGGAGCTGGTCGGGCTGTTGCCGGGTCAGGTGAACCTGCAGCAGGGACTGGTGCGGGTCCACGGCAAGGGCGGCAAGGAGCGGCTGGTGCCGCTGGGTGAGGATGCCCAGGACTGGCTGCAACGCTATCTTCATGAGGCACGCCCGGAACTGGTCGCCCGCCGCGAGGCCGAGACCGTGTTCGTTTCCAATCGCGGCACGGCCATGACCCGCCAGGCCTTCTGGTACCGGATCAAGGCTCATGCCGCCGCGGCCGGGATCCGCAAGCCCCTTTCACCCCATACCCTGCGCCACGCCTTTGCCACCCATCTGCTCAATCACGGCGCCGATCTGCGGGTGGTGCAGATGCTGCTGGGGCACAGCGATCTGTCCACCACCCAGATCTACACCCACGTGGCCCGCGCCCGGTTGCAGGAACTGCACGCCCGGCATCATCCCCGGGGATGAACCCCGAAGCCGGCCCGCGGTCACATTCTGCAGGGGTGGTTGCCGTATAATGGCGGCTGCCCTTCCGAGAAGCCAACGTCCCCAGAGGAAATCCCGCACATGAAGTCCATCCTGATTGCCGGCGCCCTGGCGCTGGGCCTGTCCCTTCATCCCGCCATCGCCGCCGAGAAGACCGACCCCGGTCTCGAACAGGCCCGCGCCGCGATGAAGAAAATCCTGCCCGAACTGGATGCCGAGGCCGTGCAACCCTCGCCCATCCCCGGCATCTACCAGGTGTTCCTTCCGCCGCAACTGTTCTACATCAGCGCCGACGGTCGATACGCCTTCGATGGCGACATCATCGATTTGCACACCAACACCAATGTCTCGACCCCGGTGCGCGCCCGCCTGCGCATGGCCGCCATCGAGAACGTGGGCGAGAAGAACATGATCATCTACGGGCCGAAGAATGCCAAACACACCATCACTGTGTTCACCGACATCGACTGCGGCTACTGCCGCAAGCTGCACAGCGAAATGGATCAGTACAACAAGGCCGGCATCCGCGTCCGCTACCTGGCCTATCCCCGCGCCGGCCTCAAGTCCAATTCCTATAACAAGGCCGTCTCGGTCTGGTGTGCCAGGGATCGCAACAAGGCCCTCACCGAAGCCAAGCAGGGCAAGGATCCCGAACCGAAGACCTGCGACAATCCGGTGGCCCGCGAATACGAACTCGGCCAGCATCTGGGTATCCGCGGCACCCCGGCCATCGTGACCGAGAAGGGGCAGATCATTCCCGGCTACGTCCCGGCCGACCGCCTCAAGGCCATCCTTGACGCAGAGAAAGTGGCCGCCAAGTAGGCAGGCTCGCTTTTCCCTCGTCACAGATTCTTTTGGTGCATTGCTGCGCGAATGCACCCTGCGGATCGGAGCCGCGCACGCGGGTTTTCCTCGGCCCTCGGCCCTCACTGCACTGAAACGACAAACCGGCCTGATGGCCGGTTTGTCGTTTCAGTGCAAGGCCATGGCCAGTCGCCGCCTTCCCTGCTGCACCCGTTCGTCTTCGTCGCCGAGCATGTCGAAGATCTGCAGCAGGGTGCGGCGGGCGATGTCGTCGCCATAATGGCGATCCCGCATCAGCAGTTGCAGCAGGCGGTCGATGGCGGTGTCGTGATCGCCGGCTTCCAGGGCGCGCATGGCGGACAGGTAGAGAGCATCCTTGTCGCCGGGATCGGCTTCGAGGCGCTTCTCCAGTTCCTCGCGTGGCGGGGCGTCGGCGAGGGTCTTTTCCAGTTCCAGACGGGCGCGCAGGGATTTGGCTTCGGGCCTGTCCTGCCAGTCGAGGGGCAGGGCGTCGAGTTGTTCGCGGGCCTGGTCGAGGCGGCCGGCTTCGACCAGGGCTTCGGCGTAGCGCAGGAAGTTGCGGGCGTTGGCCGGATCCGCTTCGAGGATGGCGCGCATCTTCTCAAGGGCGGCGTCCACGTTGCCCTGATCGAACAGGTCCCGGGCGGCCTGCATCTGGCGATCCGATTCCTTCTCCACATGGCGATCGAGAAATTCACGAATGGCGCTCTCGGGCAGGGCGCCCATGAATTCGTCCACCACTTCGCCATTGCGCAGCAGCTTGACCGTGGGCACGCTGCGCACCCCGTAGCGGGCCGCGAGCCCGGGGTTCTGGTCGATTTCCACCTTGGCCAGCAGGAAGGCGCCCTGGTAGTCCTCGGCGAGCTTCTGCAACACCGGCATCAGGCTCTGGCAGGGGCCGCACCAGGTGGCCCAGAAGTCCACCAGCACCGGCCGCTCGCGGGAGGCGGCCAGGACCTGGGTGTCGAAATCGGCTTCGGTGACGTCGATCTGAACGGGTCGGTTCATGCGCTTGCCTCGGGTTGGGTCAACACGTGATGCGGGCGCAATCTGGCGGCGCCGGACGGGAAATTCAAGGGGGAGGCCGGACGGCGGGGCCGTCCGGCGGGCGGGATCAGTCGGTGATGAGGTACTGGCGCTTGTTGGGCTTGCCGTCCCATTCCTCGGCGTCGGGCAGGGGATCCTTCTTCTCGCTGATGACGGGCCACTTCTTGGCCAGTTCGGCGTTCAGTTCAATGTATTCCTCCTGGCCGGGCGGCACGTCGTCCTCGGCGAAGATGGCCTCGGCGGGGCATTCCGGTTCGCACAGGGTGCAGTCGATGCATTCGTCCGGATCGATGACCAGGAAGTTGGGGCCCTCGTGGAAACAGTCGACGGGGCAGACATCGACGCAATCGGTGTATTTGCAATTGATGCAGTTATCGGTGACCACGTATGTCATGGCGTGCTCCTTGTGCGAAGTTCGAAAATCGGAACCGGTTGGCGAATGGTATCGGGAATCGCCGGTGGGCGCGAGTGTGCCAGTCGGGCGGTCCGGCCGCCTTGTCCTGGATCAGGTCTCGAGCTGTTCCTTCAGGCGATAGAGCAGATCGAGCGCCTCGCGGGGGGTGAGCCGGTCGGGATCGACTTCACGCAACGCCGCGAGCGCGGGCGGTTCGGGCGCAACGCCCGCAGACGGTGGGGTTTCCCGCGCCGGTGTTGACTGTTCCAGTTCGGCGAGCTTGCGGCGGGCCAGGGCCAGCACCGCTTCGGGTACGCCGGCCAGGGCCGCCACCTGCAGGCCGTAACTGCGGCTGGCCGGGCCGTCCTGCACGGTGTGCAGGAAGACGATGCGCTCGCCGTGTTCGACCGCGTCCAGATGGACATTGGCGCAGGCCGGCAGCGTCTCCGGCAGGCGGGTCAGCTCGAAATAGTGGGTGGCGAACAGGGTCAGGGCGCGCTTGTCCTCGGCCAGGGCATGGGCGGTGGCCCAGGCCAGGGCCAGGCCGTCGTAGGTGGAGGTGCCGCGGCCGATCTCGTCCAGCAGCACCAGGCTCTGATCGGTGGCGTTGTGCAGGATGTTGGCGGTCTCGGTCATCTCCACCATGAAGGTGGAGCGTCCGGAGGCCAGATCGTCCGCGGCGCCGATGCGGGTGAAGATCCGGTCCAGCGGGCCGAACTCGGCGGCCTCCGCCGGCACCGGAGAGCCCATGTGGGCGAGCACCGCGATGAGCGCGATCTGGCGCATGTAGGTGGACTTGCCGCCCATGTTGGGGCCGGTGATGACGAGCATGCGCCGGTCGTCGCGCAGGTCCGCGTCGTTGGGGGTGAAGGGCGCTTCCCGGGCCTGCTCGATGACCGGATGACGGCCGCGGCGGATGCTCAGGCCCGGCGCGTCGCGGAAGGCGGGCCGGTGCCAGTCCAGGGCTTCGGCGCGGCGGGCCAGGTTGGTCAGCACGTCCAGCTCGGCCAGGGCGGCGGCGCAGGCCTGCAGGGGGGGCAGATCGGCGGCGAGGATGTCCAGCAGTTCATCGTAGAGCCGCTTTTCCCGGGCCAGGGCCCGCTCGTTGGCGCTCAGCACCCGGTCCTCCAGTTCCTTCAGTTCCGGCGTGATGTAGCGCTCGGCCGCCTTGAGGGTCTGGCGGCGCTGGTAGTGGTCCGGGAT
>JALVBM010000068.1 GCA_027010665.1 Chromatiales bacterium | reverse complement strand
CCCTGGGATACCGCTTTGGCGACTTCCTGCCCTACTTCACCTATGCCAAGCTGGATCGCGGCAAGACGGTAACCACCAATTCCGCTGCCCTCAAGCAGTCCTCCATGACCCTGGGCCTGCGCTACGAGGTCGCCGACGGCGCCGCCCTGAAGTTCGAGGCCACCCAGGCCAGGCCGGAGAGCATCAATGGCAGTCCAAAATACGGCCTGTTCGACGGGCCGCTGGCATCGGAGACCGGCACCATTCTGGCGGCCAGCTTCGACCTGATCTTCTGATTTCGCTGTCCCGGCGGACGGCCACAGTGGCCGCCCGCCGGGGAAATTGCCGTATTGCTCAACGGGAGCCACCGTCATGATCCGATCCATACTCCACCGCCACCTGCTCGTCCTCGCCCTGGCCTTCGCACTGCCGGCACTGGTACAGGCGGAAATTGCCTTCATCGCCAATCCCGACAACAACCTGCATGGCCTCGACCTGGAGACCATTGCCAGAGTCTATCGCGGCGAAATCCGCCACCTGCCCAATGGCGCCCGCATCACCCCGGTGGACCAGCCCAAGGGCAGCCCCATTCGCAAGCATTTCTACGAGAAGGTGCTGGGCATGAGCGAAAAGGAACTGAGCCGATACTGGTCCAGATACAAGTTCACCGGCAAGCGCAAGCCGCCGATGATTCTCAACAGCGACGCCGAAGTGAAGCGCTGGGTGGCCAACCACCCGGACGCCATTGGCTATATCAGCGGTGAATCACTGGACGATACCGTCGAACTGCTGCAGATCATTCCCTGACCCGAGGGCACGATGCCCGGTTGCGGATCCGCGAGTGATGTCATGAAAACCCGTTCCCTGCTGTTGCTGTTCCTGTTGCTGGCCATACCGGCGACCCACGCCGAGACCGATCCCCTGGTCAGCCTGTTCAACTTTCAGATGCGCATGGCCGAAGGCGGCAATGTGAAGGCCATGATGAAAGTGGGCGAGATGTACGAGAACGGCGAGGGTACGCCACGGAATTACGACAAGGCCCTGGAAATGTACCGTCGGGCCAGGGCCAGGGGCGAGCCGTCCGCCGATGCGGCCATCCGCCGGGTCGAGGCCAAACGGCGCCAGGCCGCCAGCCGCACCGGCGCCACACCCCGGGCGGCCGGTCCCGTGACCGCAGGGACCAAGGCAACACCACCGCAAAAGCGCGGCAAGCCGAAGAAGACCTCCACCCGGAGCAACCGTTCGACAGCCCAGGAAAAGGCGCGGCGCG
>JALVBM010000067.1 GCA_027010665.1 Chromatiales bacterium | reverse complement strand
ATCGACGGCTGATCGGTGAACAGCATCACCAGGCGGTCGATGCCGATGCCCTCGCCGGCGGTGGGCGGCATGCCGTGTTCGAGGGCGGTGATGTAGTCCTCGTCGAAGAACATGGCCTCCTCGTCGCCGGCGGCCTTCTCCTCCACCTGTTTGCGGAAGCGTTCGGCCTGGTCCTCGGCATCGTTGAGCTCGGAGAAGCCGTTGGCGATCTCGCGGCCGCCGACGAAGAACTCGAAGCGATCGGTGACGAAGGGATCGTCATCGTTGCGCCGGGCCAGCGGCGAGACTTCGGTGGGATAGGCGGTGATGAAGGTGGGATCCATGAGGCGGTGCTCCACCGTCTTCTCGAAGATCTCGATCCAGACCTTGCCCAGCCCCCAGCTGTCCTTCAGCGGAATGTCGAGCCGTTCGGCCACGGCGCGGGCCTTGTCGAGATCGTCGAGATCCGCCTCGGTAATGTCCGGATTGAAGTGCAGGATCGACTCCTTCACGGTCATGCGCGCGAACGGCTTGCCGAAGTCGTAGAGTTCACCCTGATAGGGAATCAGCGTCTTGCCCAGCACCTTCTCCGCGGTGTCCCGCAACATGGCCTCGGTCAGATCCATCAGATCCCGGTAGTCGGCATAGGCTTCGTAGAACTCGAGCATCGTGAACTCGGGATTGTGCCGGGTGGAGAGACCCTCGTTGCGGAAGTTGCGGTTGATCTCGAACACCTTCTCGAAACCGCCCACCACCAGGCGCTTGAGATACAGCTCGGGCGCGATGCGCAGGTAGAGCTCCATGTCCAGCGCATTGTGGTAGGTGATGAAGGGACGGGCGGTGGCGCCACCGGGGATCACCTGCATCATGGGGGTTTCCACCTCGAGGAAACCCCGATCGATCAGGTAGCGCCGGATGTGATCGATGATCCGGGTGCGCATGCGGAAGGTCTCGCGCGAGACCTCGTTCATGATCAGATCCAGATAGCGTTGGCGGTAGCGGGCCTCGGTATCGGTCAGCCCCTTGAACTTCTCCGGCAGCGGGCGCAGCGACTTGGTGAGCAGGCGGATGTTGTCCACCCTGACCGACAGCTCGCCCTTCTGGGTCTTGGCCAGCACGCCTTCGGCGCCGATGATGTCGCCAATGTCCCAGCTCTTGAAGGCCGGATACTGGCCTTCGGGCAGGGCGTCGCGCTCGATCCACAACTGGATGCGGCCCGACATGTCCTGCAACGTGGCGAAGCTGAGCTTGCCCATCACCCGCTTGAGCA
>JALVBM010000066.1 GCA_027010665.1 Chromatiales bacterium | reverse complement strand
CCTTGTAGAGACTGAAGCCCACGTTGTTGCCGCTGGCATTGTCCCAGCGGGCATAGAGGATTTCGCCGGTGCTGAGGACCAGCGGATCGATGTCGTGGCTCTGGTTGAAGGTGATTTGCTGGATGTTGGTGCCGTCGTCGTCCATTACGTGCAGGACGAAGGCATTGTCGTTGCGGGCCTCGTCGAGATAGGCGAAGGCCGGCTTGCTGATGCCGTTGAACGGTCCCTCGTCGAGACTGAGCACCTGCGAATGTTGTTGACGGGTGGACGCAAAGACGATGCGTCCATCCGGCAGATAGTGCGGTGAAATGTCATCGCCTTCCTCGGCGATGGCATCGTTGACAATGATCCGTCGCAACAGGTTGTTGGGAATGTCGTATTCGTAGATGTTCCAGCTGGGCACGACATCGTCGTTGGGATCCGGATCCTCGAGTCGCAGGGAAAAAATGATTTTGGTGCCATCGAAAGAGACGTCCACGTCCCGCACGTCGCCGGTACCACCCGTGACCGCCCGTGTCACATTGGTCTCCGAGGCCGAGGTCGTGGCCCGGGAACGGACATAGAGATCGCCACCCGCACCAAAGAAGCGCGGATCGCGAACATCGGCCTGCAGCGGATCACCATTGTCATCGACCGGGATAGGGCGTTTCACGTAGGCAATCGGATAATCGGTAATGCCCGGATCGGGACCTTCGGCGCCGGCATTGCCGCCACAGCCGATAACGAGCAGCGGCGTGGACAACAGGGCGAGACGCAGGGAAACAAGAAGATGGCTGGCAAGCGTGTTTTTCATGATCACTGACGACTTGAGATGAAGTGGGTTTGGATTGAGACCGCCTGGTGTCCCCGGTGTTCCGGTTTCATGGCGCCGGGATGTCGATCTTCCTTACAGTCCGTCACAATCCGAAGTGACGGGCAGGTATATGTATTTTGGTATAACGTGTCGCTTTTATCGACGTTGCGATGTGATTCTAAACGATGGCAGCAGGCGCCGTGGTGAATATTTGTTCAAACTGTGAAAGCGGTCACGCCTGTCAGGTGGCGAAGCGGGCAACATGGCCGCTACAATTTCAACAACACGGGAAATGCGCCCCATCGATCGGCAAGTTCGGGTGCGGGCGACAAACCCACAACAACGATTGAGCGGTCATTACCTCAATACCAAGAGCCTGCAAGCAACCCTTTCCGGTTGTCGAGGTACGCTGACTTCACGCCAAACGGGTGATGTCATGTCGAAAGTATAACGAAAGGGATAGTCTCCACATCATGAGCCTAGCCATGCGAATAGCCAAGAATTCAAACTCCCGTCGAACCGGTACCCGTCTTCTCTGCCTGTTGACCGCCGTCGGGCTGGTCCTGGGCAGCCTGTCATCCGTCTTGGCCGATGAGCTGACCCGTCGTCAGGCCAAACGTATCCATGACCGGCTCGCTGGTGTTCCGCCGACCAATGACGTGCTCGACCAGATGGAGGCGTTGATTGACGCTGGCAACCCCGAGGCCGCGGCGAATATCGCCATGCAGAATCCGGCCTTCTACAACGTGACCCTGAAGAACTTCGTCACCCCGTGGACCAACGAGGAACAGACCGTCTTTGCGCCGTTGAACGACTATACCGCCACGGTTATCGGCATCATCCGTGACGACATCGATTTCCGGCAGATTCTCTCCGGCGACATTCTCTACGTGGGTGCGGCCTCCTTGGGCCTGCCCGCCTACTCCACCAGCAACAACAATCATTACGCCCAGATGGAAGCCCAGGCCATCGACATGAGCGATCCGGCCAATCTGGTGCAGACCACCCAGTCTGCCGTCACCGGATTGCCGGCCGAGGCCACGGCTGGCGTAATGACAACCCGGGCAGCGGCTCGCGCGTTCTTCGTCGATGGCACCAACCGGGCCATGTTCAACTTCACGCTGCTGAACCATCTGTGCATCGACATGAACGCGA
>JALVBM010000065.1 GCA_027010665.1 Chromatiales bacterium | reverse complement strand
CCGGCCGAGGCCACGGCTGGCGTAATGACAACCCGGGCAGCGGCTCGCGCGTTCTTCGTCGATGGCACCAACCGGGCCATGTTCAACTTCACGCTGCTGAACCATCTGTGCATCGACATGAACGCGATCAAGGACAGCAGCCGGCCTTCCGATCGTATCCGCCGCGATGCCACCCGCAGCCCCGGTGGCGACAGCCGCATCTTCATGAACGCCTGTCTGGGTTGCCACGCCGGCATGGACCCGCTGGTGCAGGCCTATGCCTATTACGACTGGAGCTACAGCGGCGATCCCGACAACGGGATGCTGGATTACAACAGCTTGCCGGAGATCAACGGCGCATCCGGTGAGAACACCCGGGTGCAGACCAAGTATCACATCAACGAGAACAACTTCCGTTACGGCTTCCACACGACGGACGACAGCTGGAGCAACTACTGGCGTCACGGTCCCAACCGCAACCGCATCGGCTGGGCCGATACCTGTCCGCCGGGTGCCACCATGGACGACAAGGGCATCTGCCACGGCCAGGGTGCCAAGACCATGGGCATGGAACTGGCCAACAGTGAGGCCTTCGCCTCCTGCCAGGTGGAAAAGGTATTCAAGGCCGTGTGCTTCCGCCCGCCGAGCAATGCCGAGCTTGCCGCCACGGTCACGGCCTTCAAGGCCGGCTACAACATGAAGACGGTTTTCGCCAACGCCGCCATTGCCTGCATGGGCAATTGAGCGGAGTCCTGATCTCCTACACGAGTCAGCCAGTCAACGGTTTGGAAACGACAGATGATGAACGCACAGAAAAGCAAACTCCGGCCCTCTGACGACGCCGGTTCGCATCCGGCCCCGATTCGTCAGGCACTGAGGACGCTGACCGCCGTGGCCATGCTGGCCGGCTACGGTCTGCTGGCCGCCTGTGGCGGTGGCGCCACCACCGAACTCAATCCGAATGTCGGCGGCAGCGGACCGGCCGGCTACACGGGACCGGCTGCGCAGAACGAGAGTGTGCGCAACTTCCAGCTGGAGATCTGGCCTCAACTCAAGACCAACTGCGGCAACTGTCACTCGCCCGATACCACGGCGAACCAGGAACCCTACTTCGCCCGCAACGACGATGTGAACCAGGCTTACAACGCCGCCATTACCGTGGCCAACCTCAATGATCCGGCTGCTTCCCGCATGGTCATCCGGGTTGGCAACGGACACAACTGCTGGCAGCCGACCGACAGCCAGTGCGCCAGCGACATGACCACCTGGATCACCAACTGGGCCAATGGCGGCAGCGGTGGCGGTGGTGGCGGTGGTGGCGGTCTCGTCCTGAGCGCCCCGACCTATCGTGAACCGGGCGGTTCCCGCGCCTTCCCCGCCAGTGCCACGGCGCCCTCCCCGAGCTTTGCCGAGACGGTCTATCCGATTCTGCGGGCCAACTGCTCGGGTTGTCACTCGGAAGAGGCGCCCGCGGCAACCCGCAACTCGCCCTTTTTCGCCTCGCCGAACGTCGACACGGCCTATACCGAAGTCAAGCCGAAAATCGATCTCGGTGATGGCGACATTCCCATGAGCACGCCCATCACCGACAAGGTTGCCAACTCGCGCCTGGTGGTCCGGCTGCGCGACGAATTCCACAACTGCTGGACAGCCAGCTGTGACGACGATGCGCTGGAGATGCGCAATGCCATCATCCGCTTCGCTTCCGCCATCAGCGCCGGCGGACTGGATCCGGCCGATCTCACGGTCAGTGGCGCCCTGACCCTGGGCGAGGGCCTGCTGGCGACCAGTGGTGCCCGATATGAAGCGAACGTGATTGCCAAGTGGGAATTCCGCGAAGGCACCGGTGACATCGTGGCCGACGTCAGTGGCGTGGGTGACCCCGTGCCGCTGCGCATCTTCGGGCTCGGCAGCACCGTCGACTGGATCGGCGGCAACGGTCTCGAGTTCCGGGGGGGGCTGGCCCAGGCGACCAGTGATGCCAGCAACAAGATCTATGACCGAATTGCTAACGGCACGGGGGAGTATTCCCTCGAGGCCTGGGTGATTCCGGCCAATGTCACCCAGGAGGATCGCTTCATCGCCGGTTATACCCAGGGCAATGACGATCACAACGTCATGCTTGGCCAGACCATGTACAACTACGATTTCGTCAACTGGTCATCGGCCAGTGGGCGGACCAACGACTCGGCATTGTCCACGCCGGATGCGGCCGAGGTGTTGCAGGCTACCCTGCAGCACGTGGTGGTCAATTTCTCGCCCACCACGGGTCGGGAAATCTATGTCAACGGTCAACTGATGGCCGCGGACAACGCGACCGGCTCGCTGACCTGGGGTGCCGACTACGTGTTCTCGCTGGGCAACATCCCCGGCGGCAACAATGCTACGGGCTGGTTCGGCCGCATCCGCATGCTCGCCATTCATGAGCGGGTGCTCACGCCCGAGCAGATCACCACCAACTTCGATGGCGGCGTCGGCGAGAAGCGCTTCCTGCTGTTCGATGTCGGCAGTCAGGATGGTGTTCCCGAGAACAGCTACGTGATGCTTGAAGTCAGCCAGATCGACGATTATGCCTATGTCTTCAACAAGCCCGTGTTCGTCAATCTGGACGCTGCCTGGACGCCGACGACTCCGATTCCGATCGAGGGCTTGCGCCTTGGCATCAATGGCCACCTTGCGCCGCTCGGACAGGCCTACGCCTATCTGGATACACAGGTTGACAGCGCCAATTACGTCGCCGGTGTCGGTCAGGTGCTGAGTGACATCGGCACCATCATCCCGGTCGAAAACGGCCCGGACAGCGATGAGTTCTTCCTTGCATTCGAGGTCATCGGCAATGCCGGAACGGCCTATGTCGAAAATGATCCGCCGGCACCGCTGCGCGCCGAACCGGATCCGATGCCGGCCATTGGTCTGCGCACTTTCGAGGAAATCAACCAGACCATGTCCGAACTGACCGGCGTGCCGACCACGAACCCCGCGATTGGTGGCGCAAACGGCACCTACACCACGTACAAGCAACAGTTCCCGTCGGTGGAGAACATCGAGGCCTTCCTGTCCTCGCATCAGATGGCCATCTCCCAGCTGGCCATGACCTACTGTGACGAGCTGGTAAACAATCGTGGCACGATCGATCGCGCCACGTATTTCTCCGGCCTTGATTTCACGGCCGCGTTGCCGACGGATCGCAGCGTCATCATCGATCCGTTGCTGGAACGCATGATGAACGTCGTGCCGGGTAATGCCGCCCGCAGTGTGACCAGCCAGCCTGCGGAGGCCGATCTGCGGCTCGAGCTGAACAATCTGATGGATGCCCTGTGCGCAAACAGTGCCTGCACCACCGGCACACGCACCGAACAGGTGGTTACCGCAGCCTGCGCCGTGGCGCTCGGCAGCGCCACCATGCTGATTCAGTAATACGGCTGTACCGAAATTCTACCGAGGTAAGACGAATCATGGCCAAGAAGAAACCCGTCAATCTGGATCCGGACGCGCCCCTGCTGCACGCCGATCATCCCCGTCCGGTCACCCGGCGTGATTTTCTGCGCCAGGGCTTCATTTCCGGGACCGGTCTTGTACTCGGTGGCGG
>JALVBM010000064.1 GCA_027010665.1 Chromatiales bacterium | reverse complement strand
CTGGCAGCAGGCCACCGGCAAATCCTGTGGTCTGCCGGTGGTCGTACCCGCAGAAGAGCCCGACGATCAGCACGGCCGGGTCAGCATTGCCGAAGGGCTTGGCCATCAGGAGATCATGGCCAGCCTGATCAAGCGCTGTCGCAACGCCGAGCGCCGGATCTGGATTGCCACACCCTACTTCGTGGTCTCCCGCAAGCTGCGGCGCGCGCTCCGGCGCGCGGCCCGCCGGGGCGTGGACGTGCGTGTTCTGGTACCCGGCCCCGTCAGCGACCATCCCTGGGTCTCCTGGGCCAGCCGCGGTTACTATTCACGCCTGTTGCGACACGGCGTGCGCATCTTCGAATATCACCCGCGGTTCCTGCACGCCAAATTGCAGCTCTGCGATGGCTGGTCGTCGGTCGGCTCCAGCAACCTGGATCGCTGGAACCAGCACTGGAACCTCGATGCCAATCAGGAAGTGGACGACGAACGTTTCGCCCGCGAGGTGGCCGTGCAGTTCGAAAAGGATTTCGTGTACAGTGAGGAAATCGTCTATCGGGACTGGCGGGTCCGTCCCTGGTATCGACGCACGCTGGAATGGATCTGTGGCCGCCTCGTGCGACTGCTCGAATGGCTCGGTCGCACCCGGCGACGCACCTTCACGCATCCCCGAAAGAGGAACCCGACATGAAGAGGCTTTTGCTCCCTGCCCTGCTGTCCGTCCTGACGGCAGCCTGCTCCGGCGAAGATCCCGAATCCCGCCCCGTGGACGACCATGTCTGGAAGTCGCAGACCGACGCCCTGGAGCAAGCACGGGACATCGGCAACCGGGCCGACGAGGAATCGAGACGCCGGGAGCGTCTGCTCAACGAAGCCGGCGAATAACGCTTCCGGACATGAAAAGGCCCGGGCGCCTTCACGGCTCACCCGGGCCCGGCGGATTGCGGCGATGGAATCAGGGCCGCACGTAGGCGTATCCCTGCTCCTGCAGTTCGACGATGCGCAGGACGCCGGCCGGCACCACCCGCACACCTTCAACCAACTGGGGCTTCTTGCCCTTTTTCTTGGCGATCTTCTTCATGGTGTTGTTGCAGGCACTGAAGGTGAACTCGTCGTACATGGCGAGATTCTTGACCCGGTTGGCCTGCGGGCTCCTGGTGGTGAGCAGGCTCAGACCCGGGCCATAGGCGACGATCTCGACGATAACGTTGCCGGAGCCGAGCGCCTTCTGCAGGTTCACGGCGTTGTTCAGGGCGATCTTCTGGGTACGGGG
>JALVBM010000063.1 GCA_027010665.1 Chromatiales bacterium | reverse complement strand
TGCCGGTGAGCAGCGCGCCGATGGCATTGGGGCCGACATGCTCGGCCACCGAACGGAACAGCACGTCCACGCTCGGCTTGTGGCGGTTGACCGGCGGCCCGTCGTTGAGCCGGCACAGATAGCGGGCGCCGCTGCGCTCCACCAGCAAGTGACGATCGCCCGGGGCGATGTAGACATGGCCGGGCAGGATCTGCTGGCCGTCGGCGGCCTCGCATACCGTCATGGCCGAATGGCGATCCATGCGCGCGGCGAAGGGCGCGCTGAAGGCAGCCGGAATGTGCTGGGTGATGACGGTGCCCGGCGCATCGGCCGGCATCGCTTCGAGGATTTCGCGAATGGCCTCGGTGCCGCCGGTGGACGCGCCGATGGCGATGATCTTCTCGGTGGTGCGAAAGTTCTTGCGCCCGCCGCGGGCGATGACCGCATCCGCGCTGAGCTTGGGATCCACGTCCGGCAAGGCACTGTCGTCCGTGACCGGGCGGCGCCGGGCCAGGCGGTCGGCCAGCGGCTGCACGTCCACCCCGGCGGCCATGGCCACCTTGTCGCGAATGGTGGCGGCGTATTCCTCCAGTCCCTGGGCGACGCCAATCTTGGGCTTGGAGACGAAATCCACGGCGCCGAGTTCCAGCGCCTGCAGGGTGATGTCGGCGCCCTGCTCGGTGAGCGAGGAGATCATCACCACCGGCATCGGCCGCAGGCGCATCAGGTTGCGCAGGAAGGTGACGCCGTCCATGCGCGGCATCTCCACGTCCAGGGTCAGCACGTCCGGGTTGAGCTGCTTGATCTTCTCCCGCGCCACGTACGGATCCTTGGCCGTGCCCACCACCTCGAAGCGGGGATCGGCGCCGAGGATCTCGCCGAGCACCTGACGGACCAGGGCGGAGTCGTCGACGATCAGCACGCGTATCGGTTTCACCCTGCCACCTCAGTCGAACAGTTCCACGTCGCCTGCCGCCGGCTGGCGCACCAGTTCCTCGCGGTAGTCGAGTTCGCGGCGGACGATGGTGTCGTTGTGCATGTGCCGCAGGCGCTTCACACGGGCCACGCCACTGGCGGGGAAGTACATCACCTTGCGGGGATAAATGTCGCCCGTGTCCTCGGCCAGCAGTTTCAGGCCCTCGGTACGGATGTATTCGTGCACGAAATCGATGTTGCGCCGGCCGATGTCGAGGGTACGCATGTTGCGGATGATCTGGCCGCCGCCGAAGATCTTCACTTCCAGGTTCTCGCGCCGCCCGCCGGCCTTCAGGAT
>JALVBM010000062.1 GCA_027010665.1 Chromatiales bacterium | reverse complement strand
AGAAGGCCAGGAAGTTCTCGGCCAGATAGCGCTGGTCGGTGGCCGAGAGCACGCCCATGATGCCGAAGTCCACGGCGATGTACTGGCCCTCGGGGGAGACGAAGATGTTGCCCGGGTGCATGTCGGCGTGGAAGAAGCTGTCGCGGAACACCTGGGTGAAGAAGATCTCCACGCCCTGCTCGGCCAGGATCCTGAGATCGATACCGGCGGCGCGCAGGGCGTCGATCTGGCTGATGGGGATGCCGTGGATGCGCTCCATGACCATCACGTCGCGCCGGCACCAGTCCCAGTACACCTCGGGCACGTACAGCAGCGGCGAGTCCAGGAAGTTGCGCCGCAACTGGGAGGCGTTGGCCGCCTCGCGCAGCAGATCCAGTTCGTCGAGGATGGTCTTTTCGAATTCCTGCACCACTTCCACCGGGCGCAACTGTTTGCCGGCCGACCAGTAGCGCTCGATGCGGCGGGCCACGGCGTACATCAGGCCGATGTCGCGACGGATCACGGGCAGGATGCCAGGGCGCAGGACCTTGACCACCACTTCGCGCCCGTCCCTGAGCACTGCGCCGTGCACCTGGGCGATGGAAGCCGAGGCGAAAGGGGTGGCCTCGAAACGGTCGAACAGCTCACCGACCGACTGGCCGAGGCTGGTCTCGATGATCCGGCGGGCCTGCTCGTCCGGGAAGGGCGGCACGCGGTCCTGCAGTTTGGCCAGTTCCTCGGCGATGTCGTCCGGCAGCAGATCCCGGCGGGTGGAGAGGATCTGGCCGAACTTGATGAAGATGGGGCCCAGCTCTTCCAGGGCCAGGCGGATGCGCGTGCCGCGGGGCATGCTGCGTGGCACCCAGGTCCAGGGCATGAGCAGGCGCAGGAAGCGGATCGGCCGGAACAGGTGGCTGGCAAGGATCAGTTCGTCCAGTCCGTGGCGCACCAGGATCCAGCTGATGTAGGCGAGTCGGAAGAACTGGTGAAATCGCTGCATGGTGTCCGGTGCCGGTGACGGGTTTGGCGAATTGTACGGGGAAACGCGGGGGATTTCTTCCGCCGGCCCTGGCGGCAGCCCCATCGGTGATTCAGACGCTATGCAGCTCGAGGGGATCCTTCGGTGCCGGGCGGCCCGGTCTGTCGGTATAGCCGATGCGGACCAGGAAGTGGGGTCGCAGCCGGGTGTCGGGGAGCATGGTGGCCAGTTCGTGGCGATGGCTGCGCACGTGCAACAGGCGGTTCATGGGCTGGATGGCGAGTCCGAGCTTGGTG
>JALVBM010000061.1 GCA_027010665.1 Chromatiales bacterium | reverse complement strand
AGCTTCGGCTCGGGCATTCTCGGCCTGCTGGAATCGCCGCCGCAGGCCGCGGCCGCCATGTCGGGCCTGAGCCTGGGGCTGGGCAGTTTCAACAGCAACGGCGATCCCCAACTGGCGATGCTGATCCGGGCCCTGGCCGGTGACGCCAACACCAACATCCTCTCCACGCCCTCGCTGGTGACGCTGGACAACGAGGAAGCCAAGATCGTGGTGGGCCAGAACGTGCCCTTCGTCACCGGCCAGTATGCCAATACCGGTGGCGGCACCACGCCGGTCAATCCCTTCCAGACCATCGAACGCCAGGACGTGGGCCTGACCCTGCGCATCAAGCCGCAGATCAACGAGGGCAATGCGGTCAAGCTGGAAATCGATCAGGAAATCTCCAGCCTCACCTCCAGCACCGTGGGCGCGGATCTCATCACCAACAAGCGCCAGATCACCACCAACGTGATGGTGGAGGACGGCCAGATCCTGGTGCTCGGCGGGCTCATCGAGGACAACCTCATCGAAGGCGAGCAGAAGGTGCCGGGGCTCGGCGACATCCCCCTGGTGGGCTGGCTGTTCAAGTACAAGTCGGTGCGCAAGACCAAGACCAACCTGATGGCCTTCATCCGGCCGGTGATCCTCAAGAACCGCACCATCCAGAACCAGTACACCAGCCGCAAGTACAACTACCTGCGCGAAATGCAGATGGTCGAGCAGAAGGAAGGCCTGACCCTGTTCCGCAACAAGGAAATCCCGGTGATGGAAGAGTTTGCGGCCATCCCGCCCCTGCCGCCCGTCTACCGGCCCGCCGGTCGCCAGCCTGACATCGACGCGCCGTCACAGGAGATCAACTGAAGCCCGTCTCGACCATGGACGCCCTGAGCCAGCCCGAAACCCGTCTGCCCTTCTCCTTCGCCAAGCGCCACGGCATCCTGGTGCTGGACGAGGCCGCCGATCGGCTGCAGGCGGTGTGCCGGTCCGACATCACCGCCGAGGCGCTGCTCGAGGCCCAGCGCCATTTCCGCGCGCCGCTGGACGTGCGCGAGGTGGACGAGGACGAGTTCAACGAGTTGCTGCAGAAGGCCTACGAGGATCGCTCCAGCCGCACCATCGAATCGGTGGAGGGCATCGGCGAGGATCTGGATCTCGACAGCGTGGCCGAAGCCCTGGCCGAGCCGGAGGATCTGATCGAGAACGAGGACGATGCGCCCATCATCCGCCTGATCAACGCCCTGCTCACCCAGGCGATCCGCGAGAATGCCTCGGACAT
>JALVBM010000060.1 GCA_027010665.1 Chromatiales bacterium | reverse complement strand
CCGCCCAGGCCCTTGCGCTCGGCGCTGGCCTGAATGGTGCCCAGCAGTGAGCCCTTGAGGCGGCTGGCGCCCGCGGCCTTGCCGCTGCCGCGCAGACGCCGCACTTCGGCGGCCATGGCCTGCAGTTCACGCAACTGCTTTTCCTGGGCGGCGACCTTGCGGCGGGTCTCGTCGATGCCGGTGGACAATGGCGTCCACACCAGCAGGTAGAACAGCACGGCGAACAGGACCACGGCGGTCAACACCACCATGCGCCGTTCGCGCCCGCTCAGTTCCCGCCATTTGCGTTGCAGTTCGTTCATGGGCTGATCACGATGCGGCCGTCGACGCGATCCCCGCTGGCGTTGGCCGATTTCAGTTCGATTTGCCATTCGGTCGCGCGGGCCAGATCCTCGCGCAGGGCGTCGAGGGTCTTGATGTCCGGCGTGACCAGTCGGATTTCCATGCGGCCGTTGGCGTAGCGCAGATGCGTGACCTCCACCCTGGGGTGCTTGCGCACGATGGGTGCCAGGCGCGCCAGCATGTGGGTGAATCCCGGCCCGCTGTCACCCCCGGATCCGCGCAGGGTCGCCAGGCGGTGGCGCATCTGGGTGCGCGGATTGACCACCCGCTTCACCTCCGGGAAGGTCTGCCGGAAGACGGTCTTCATCTGCGCATCGAGCCGGGCGCTCTGCTGCTGGAGACCGCGATACTCGCCCACCAGGCCGACCAGCCCCAGCACCAGCAGCAGGCCAAGCAGGCCCGCCGCCGGCAGCCAGGGCCGGACCACGGCCGCCAGTTGCGAACGGGGCGAATAGGGGCCCTGCAGCAGGTTGAGATCCACCGGCTCCGCGCGCGGCAACAGGGTGTTGAGCACGGCCGTCTCGCTCGAGGCCGGCGCCACGGTTTCGATTTCGGCCTCGGGACAGGCGGCGGCGAATGCCTCGCGCGCAGCCTCGCAGCCGATGGCCAGCAGCCGCTGCGGGCAGTCGCGATCCGCCAGCGCCTTTTTCAGCAGCAGCGGGAACATGGCGGCATGGCTGATCAGGCCGTCGAGCCGGCCCATGCGCAACACGATGCGCTCGTCCTCGCAGGCCAGCGTCCAGGCGCCGGGCTGCAGCGGCGGCAGCAACGTGTCGGGCAGCAGGTTGTCCGGGGTGATGCCGGCGGCGCCCAGCACGGCCAGCCAGGTTTCCATGCAGGCCCGATCCACGACCGCGGCCTGCCAGCGGCCGTCGCCCTGGTGGCTGCCGAGCACGAAATGCAGCCGCTCCAC
>JALVBM010000059.1 GCA_027010665.1 Chromatiales bacterium | reverse complement strand
CCCCACGGCGACACCGCCGTGTACGACACCATCGTGCGCATGGCCCAGCCCTTCTCCCTGCGCTACATGCTGGTGGACGGGCAGGGCAACTTCGGCTCGGTGGACGGCGACGCCCCGGCGGCCATGCGTTACACCGAAGTGCGCATGGCGAAGATCGCCCACGAACTGCTGGCCGACATCGACCGCGAGACGGTCGATTTCGTGCCCAACTACGACGAATCGGAGCAGGAGCCGGAAGTGCTGCCGGCCAAGCTGCCCAACCTGCTGGTCAACGGTTCGGCCGGCATCGCCGTGGGCATGGCCACCAACATTCCGCCCCACAACCTCACCGAGATCGTCAACGCCTGCCTGGCGCTCATCGACAACCCGGCCATCACCATCCAGGAACTGATGGACATCGTGCCCGGCCCCGATTTCCCCACGGCCGGCATCATCAACGGCGCCCGGGGCATCGCCGAGGCCTACGCCACCGGCCGCGGCCGCATTTACGTGCGCGCCCGCACCCACGTCGAGGAATCCGACAACGGCAAGCAGGCCATCATCGTCACCGAGCTGCCCTACCAGGTGAACAAGGCCCGCCTGCTCGAGCGCATCGCCGAGCTGGTCAAGGAGAAGAAGGTCGAAGGCATCACCGAACTGCGCGACGAGTCCGACAAGGAGGGTATGCGCGTGGTCATCGAGCTGCGCCGCGGCGAGGTGGCGGAGGTGATCCTCAACAATCTCTACCAGCACACCCAGATGCAGAACGTGTTCGGCATCAACATGGTGGCGCTGGTGGAAGGCCAGCCGCGACTGCTCAATCTCAAGCAGATCCTGGAGGCCTTCATCCGCCATCGCCAGGAAGTGGTCACCCGGCGCACCGTTTTCGATCTGCGCAAGGCACGGGAGAAGGCCCACGTGCGCGAGGGCCTGGCCATCGCACTGGCCAACATCGATCCCATCATCGCCCTGATCAAGTCGGCACGCAGCCCGGCCGAGGCCAAGGAACAGCTGGTCAACACGCCCTGGGAGCCGGGCGTGGTGATCCAGATGCTCGAGCGCACCGGTGCCGGCGCCTCGCGTCCGGAGGGGCTGCCGGCCCATGTCGGCCTGCACGACGGCAAGTACCATCTCTCCGAGACCCAGGCCCAGGCCATCCTCGACATGCGCCTGCACCGCCTCACCGGCCTCGAGCAGGACAAGATCCTTGCCGAGTACGAGGAACTGCTGAAACTCATCGAGGATCTGCTGGCCATCCTTGGCAGCCAGGAACGGCTGATGGAAGTGATCCGCGACGAACTGGTCGAGCTGCGGGACCAGTACGGCGACGAACGGCGCACCGAGATCGTCGCCAGCCACGAGGATCTGACCATCGAGGATCTCATCACCGAGGAAGACGTGGTGGTGACCCTCTCCCATGAAGGCTACGTCAAGGCCCAGCCGCTGGACACCTATCGCGCCCAGCGCCGCGGTGGCAAGGGCAAGTCGGCCACCTCGGTCAAGGAAGAGGACTTCATCGACAAGCTGTTCGTGGCCAATACCCACGACACCATTCTCTGCTTCTCCAGCCGCGGCAAGGTCTACTGGCTCAAGGTCTACCAGTTGCCCCAGGCGGGCCGCAACGCCCGTGGCCGGCCCATCGTCAACCTGCTGCCACTGGAAGAGGGCGAGCGCATCAACGCCGTGCTGCCGATCCGCGAATACGCCGAGGGCCAGTTCGTGTTCTTCGCCACTGCCAGCGGCACGGTGAAGAAGACGCCGCTCAAGGACTTCTCCCGCCCGCGCATGTCCGGCATCATCGCCATCGAACTGCGCGAAGGCGATCAACTGGTCGGCGTGGAGCTGACCCACGGTGAACAGGACGTGCTGCTGTTCTCCAGCGCCGGCAAGGCCATCCGCTTCAACGAGTCCGACGTTCGCCCCATGGGCCGCACCGCCGCCGGCGTGCGCGGCATCAGGCTGGGGGAGGGTCAGAAGGTCATCTCGCTGATCATCGCCAGCGACGGCGACGTGCTCACCGCCACCGAGAACGGCTACGGCAAGCGCACCCCAATCGACGAATATCCGCGCCACGGCCGCGGTGGCCAGGGTGTCATTTCCATCCAGACCACCGAACGCAACGGCCCGGTGGTCGGTGCCGAACTGGTCCAGCCTGGCGACGAGGTCATGTTGATCACCACCTCCGGCACTCTGGTACGCACCCCGGTGGACGACATCTCCGTCATGAGCCGCAACACCCAGGGCGTCCGCCTGATCAGCCTCGGCGAAGGCGAAAAACTCTCCGGCATCGAACGCATCGTCAACATGCAAGACGATGACTCCGGGGAGGAATGAGAACAGTGTAATGAACACGGAGGGCACGGAGACACGGAGGACACGGAGAATGTTTGAGTGAAAATCTCCGTGTCCTCCGTGTCTCCGTGATCTCCGTGTTGTTTACAGTGAATCCGAACAAATTGGAGAAGAACAAGATGTCCCGTGTATACAACTTCAGCGCCGGTCCCGCCATGTTGCCCCAGGCGGTTCTGGATCGGGCCCGTGAGGAAATGCTCGACTGGCGCGGCAGCGGCATGTCGGTGATGGAGATGAGCCATCGCGGCAAGGAGTTCATGTCCATCGCCGAACAGGCCGAGGCGGATCTGCGCGAGCTGATGGGCATAGGCGACGATTATGCGGTGCTGTTCCTGCAGGGCGGGGCCAGTACCCAGTTCGCCGCGGTGCCCATGAACCTGTTGCGGGGCAAGACCAAGGCGGACTACCTCAACACCGGCGCCTGGTCGAAGAAGGCCATTGCCGAGGGCAGGCGTTATGCCGAGGTCAACGTCGCCGGCAGCAGCGAGGACGCGAACTTCACCACCGTCCCGCGACAGGCCGATCTGCAACTGGATCCGCAGGCGGCCTACGTACATTACACCCCCAACGAGACCATCGGCGGCGTCGAGTTCCCCTACGTGCCCGACACCGGCGGTGTGCCGCTGGTGGCCGACATGTCCTCGACCATCCTGTCCCGGCCCATCGACGTGTCGAAATACGGCGTCATCTACGCCGGCGCCCAGAAGAACGTCGGCCCCGCCGGCCTGACCCTGGTCATCGTGCGCAAGGATCTGCTGGGCGAGGCGCTCGACTTTACCCCCACCATGCTCAACTACCAGGTCCAGGCCGATAACGGCTCCATGTACAACACCCCGCCCACCTATAGCTGGTACCTGGCCGGACTGGTGTTCGACTGGCTCAAGCAGATGGGCGGCCTGGGAAAAATGGCCGAGATCAACCAGCGCAAGGCGCAGAAACTCTATGCCGCCATCGACGGTTCGGATTTCTACCAGAATCCGGTAGATCCCGAATGCCGCTCGTGGATGAACGTGCCCTTCACCCTTGCCAACCCGGAACTGGACAGCGTGTTCCTCGAGGAAGCCAAGGCCCAGGGCCTGGTCACCCTCAAGGGCCACCGCTCCGTCGGCGGCATGCGCGCCAGCATCTACAACGCCATGCCGGAAGAAGGCGTGGACGCACTGGTGGCGTTTATGGCCGACTTCGAAAAGCGGCATGGGTGAGAGGGGAGTGTAATGAACACGGAGGGCACGGAGGCACGGAGAACACGGAGACGGCTTTGATGTATTATTTGTCTCAAAATTGTTTTGAGGCAAATTTTATGTAGGAGCGGCGCAAGCCGCGATAGAACAGGGACGAGGGACGGGGGCCGAGTGGCGAGGTTGTCGAAGCCAATTACCCCGTTTTTCTTCGTCCCTGCATGGGTCGCGGCTCGCGCCGCTCCTACAGGCCGTAACCGGCAAATTTTAGTCAGGATAATGATGAGACGTTTAATAAGCCGTCACAGGCTTATTCCAAGGCTGGTGAAAATTTTGGAAATTGTCCTGACACCAACAATATCCAAACTCCGTGTCCTCCGTGCCACCGTGCCCTCCGTGTTATTTCCAGTCACTCGACAAGGACTGAAACGATGTACAAGATCCTGACCCTGAACAACATCTCCGTCGCCGGTCTGGAACGATTGCCGCGGGATCACTACGAAGTCGCCTCCGAGATCCAGCATCCGGACGCCATCCTGCTGCGTTCCTACAACATGCACGACATGGACATTCCGCCGACCCTGAAGGCCGTGGGCCGGGCCGGTGCCGGGGTGAACAACATTCCTGTTGACAAGATGTCCGAACACGGTGTGGCCGTGTTCAACGCACCGGGGGCCAATGCCAACGCGGTGAAGGAGCTGGTGCTGGCGGGCATGCTCATCGGCTGCCGCAACCTGTGCCAGGCCTGGGACTACGCCCGCAACCTGGAAGGCAGCGATGCCGAAATCCACAAGGCGGTGGAGGCGGGCAAGAAGCAGTTCGCCGGCTTCGAGCTGCCGGGACGCACCCTGGGGGTCATCGGGCTCGGGGCCATCGGCCGCTATGTAGCCAACGCCGCACTGGATCTGGGCATGAAGGTCATCGGCTACGATCCGGGCATTACCGTGGAAGGTGCCTGGAAGCTTTCCTCGGAAGTGGAGAAGGCCGGCAACGTGGAAACCCTGCTGGCCAAGGCGGACTTCGTCACCTTCCACGTGCCGCTGGTGGACGAGACCCGGCACATGATCAACGCCGAGCGGCTGAAGATCATGAAGGACAACGTCATCATCCTGAACTTCGCCCGCAACGGCATCGTCGACGACGAAGCCGTCTCTGACGCCATCAAAGCCGGCAAGGTCTATGCCTACGTCTGCGACTTCCCCAGCAACCTGCTGAAGAATCACGAGCGGGTGGTGACCCTGCCGCACCTGGGCGCTTCCACGAAGGAAGCCGAGGACAACTGCGCCATCATGGTGGCCGAGGAAGTGCGCGACTATCTCGAGAACGGCAACGTGCGCAACTCGGTCAACTTCCCCGAAGTGCAGATGGATCGCAACGGGGGCTATCGCCTGGCCATCGTCAACAGCAACGTGCCCAACATGGTGGGCCAGATCACCGCCGCCCTGGCCAGCGAGAACCTCAACATCCTCGACATGCTTAACAAGTCCCGCGGCGAACTGGCCTACACCCTGATCGACGTCAACGCGGCCCCGTCCGAGGCCCTGGTGGACAAATTGCAAGCGATCGACGGCGTCCTCGCCGTCCGGGCCCTGTAGAATCGCTGTAGGAGCGGCGCAAGCCGCGATACCATACGCAAACCCACGGACAATCGGTGTCCTCGATTCCATGACAGACGACCTCGACAACCTGCGCCGGCAAATCGATCGCATCGACGAACAGCTCGAGGATCTGATCAGCGAACGCGCCCGCGTGGCCGAAGCCGTGGCCCGGGCCAAGCAGGAAAGCGGTGACGACACCTATTACCGCGCCGAGCGCGAGGCCCAGGTCCTGCGCAAGGTGATGGCCCGCAACCCGGGGCCGCTCAGCGACGAGGAGATGGCGCGCCTGTTCCGGGAAATCATGTCCGCCTGCCTGGCGCTGGAGCAGGTGATGACCATCGCCTTCCTGGGGCCGGAGGGGACCTTCACCCAGGCTGCCGCGCTCAAGCACTTCGGCCATTCGGTGCAGACCACGCCCCTGGCCACCATCGGCGACGTGTTTCGCGAGGTGGAGTCGGGTGCCGCATCCTATGGCGTGGTGCCGGTGGAGAACTCCAGCGAAGGGGTGGTCAATCACACCCTCGA
>JALVBM010000058.1 GCA_027010665.1 Chromatiales bacterium | reverse complement strand
CCGCTCCGTGCCTCCGTGTCCTCCGTGTTCCTTGCAGCCACCTGATCGAAGCCGCCTGCGGTAGAATGTCCCTCGAACCCGGCCGGTAACCTGTCATGCCCCGCGACGTCCCCGATCTTTTCTCGTACCGCCCCTACTGGGCCCACCGTTTCGGTACGGCGCCGGTGCTGCCCATGTCCCGGGCCGAGATGGACGAGCTGGGCTGGGACAGTTGCGACATCATTCTGGTGACGGGCGATGCCTACGTGGATCACCCCAGCTTCGGCATGGCGCTCATCGGCCGCTTGCTGGAGGCGCAGGGATTCCGGGTGGGCATCATCGCCCAGCCCGACTGGCGCAGCACAAAGGACTTCGAGAAGCTGGGCCGGCCCAACCTGTTCTTTGGCATCACCGCCGGGAACATGGATTCCATGGTCAATCGCTACACCTCCGATCGCCGCATCCGCCGCGACGATGCCTACACCCCGAACGGGGAGGGCGGCCGGCGGCCGGATCGCTCGGTGGTGGTCTACAGTCAGCGGGTGCGGGAGGCCTTCAAGGGCGTGCCCATCGTCATCGGTGGCATCGAGGCCAGCCTGCGGCGCATCGCCCATTACGACTACTGGTCCGACAAGGTCCGCCGCTCCATCCTGCCGGACAGCAAGGCCGATCTGCTCGTGTTCGGCAATGCCGAACGGGCCATCGTCGAGATCGCCCACCGCCTCGGCCGGGGCGAGGCCATCGACACCATCCGCGACGTGCGCGGCACCGCCTTCATGATCCGGGACATCCCCGACGACTGGCACGTCATTGACTCCAGCGATGTGGACACCCCCGGCCGCCTCGAACCCAGGCCCAATCCCTATGCCGCCGAGCCTTGCGACAAGGCCGAGGTCGCCAACCCTTCGGAACTGGTCGTCCGCTTCGAGCCCCGCCGCCGGCCGGCGCGGG
Organism: Chromatiales bacterium; assembly: GCA_027010665.1. Taxonomy (GTDB): domain Bacteria; phylum Pseudomonadota; class Gammaproteobacteria; order UBA6429; family Thiohalophilaceae; genus JALSSV01. The sequence continues at coordinate 327 of JALVBM010000058.1, read as the reverse complement.
AGAAGACGGTGCTGCGCCTGCCGTCCTTCGAACAGGTCAGGGCCGATCCGGTCCTCTATGCCCACGCCTCGCGGGTCTTCCACCTGGAGACCAACCCCGGCAACGCCCGCGCCCTGGTCCAGGCCCACGGCGATCGCCTGGTGTGGCTCAATCCGCCGCCCGTCCCGCTGCGCACCAGGGAACTGGATCGCCTCTACGAGCTGCCCTATACCCGCCGGCCCCATCCGGCCTATGGCGAGGCGCGCATCCCCGCCTGGGAGATGATCCGCTTCTCCATCAACATCATGCGCGGCTGCTTCGGCGGCTGCACCTTCTGCTCCATCACCG
>JALVBM010000057.1 GCA_027010665.1 Chromatiales bacterium | reverse complement strand
GTAGATCATGCCCCCGGTGCTGACAACCGCTCGCGTGGGGAAGGCCCTGCAGGAGACGGGAAATGGCCATGCTGATTCAGTACACGCCGGAGGGTGCCGGCATCAAGCTGGTGCTGGCCAAGCAGCGCATCACCATCGGCCGCGATTCCGGCAACGACATCAGTATCGACGACGATCTGGTGAGCAAGCTGCATGCGGTGCTGGAAGCGGTGCCGGTCACCGACGGCGAGGGCCGCGTCGAATACTATCTTCAGGATCAGGACAGCACCAACCACACCTATGTCAACGACGAGCGGATCCGGCTGCGCAAGCTGCAGAACGGCGACATGATCCGCATCGGCATGAACAATTTCCGATTCGTGGACGAAGACGAGGGCAACCTCGGCGAGACGGCCAAGCTGCGCAAGACCTGGATCCCCGGGGTGTTCGTGAAGAAGAAGTGAGCTTCAGTCGCCGTGTTCGTCGATGAACTGTTCGACGAAGGAAGCCGGTTTGGCGCCGCTGAAACGCCCCTGTTCCTCGCCGTTGCGAAACAGGATCACGGTGGGAAAGCCGCGCACCTGATAGCGCCCCGCCAGTTTCATGTTCTCGCCCTCGTCCACTTCCAGCTTGGCCAGGCGCACCTCGCCGTCTCGGGCCTTCACCACCTGTTCCAGCACCGGTGCGATCACCAGGCAGGGCGGGCACCACTCGGCCCAGAAGTCCACCAGCACCGGGACTTCCCGCGAGGCCTCGAGCACGTCCTGCTCGAAATGGTCGAGATCGGTGTCGAAGATCAGGGTATCGGACAAGGCGTCATCCTCCGGGTACGGGGCGCGCATTATACACGGCTGGCGGCAGGGAACTTCGCCTGCGGCAACCGGTCCCTGCCCTTGAATTGTCCGATCTTCGACCGCAAGAGGGGATTCCATGAAACGCATCTTCCTGTTCCTGGCCACCAATCTGGCCATCCTCGTCGTGCTCAGCGCCAGTTTCCGGCTGCTGGGCATCGAGCAGTATTTCTACCGGCAGGGCGTGCAGCTCAACCTCGATGCCCTGTTGCTGTTTGCGGCGGTGATCGGTTTCGCCGGATCCTTCATTTCGCTGGCCATGTCCAAGTGGACCGCCAAGCGCATGACCGGCGCCCGGGTCATCGTCCAGCCAGCCACGGCCGTGGAGCAGTGGCTGGTGCAGACGGTGGCCGTGCTGGCGCGCGAGGCCGGCATCGGCATGCCCGAAGTGGCCATCTACGATTCGCCCGACATCAATGCTTTCGCCACCGGCATGAAACGCAACGATGCGCTGGTGGCCGTGAGCACCGGCCTGCTGCAGAACATGACCCGGGAGGAGGCCGAGGCCGTGCTGGCCCACGAGGTCTCCCACATCGCCAACGGCGACATGGTCACCCTGGCCCTGATTCAGGGGGTAGTGAACACCTTCGTCATCTTCCTGTCGCGGGTGATCGGACACACGGTGGACCGGGTCGTGTTCCGCAACGAACGGGGCTACGGGCCGGCCTACTGGATCAGCACCATCGTCGCCGAGCTGGTGCTGGGCATTCTGGCGACCATCATCGTCATGTGGTTCAGCCGGCAGCGGGAGTTCCGGGCCGATGCCGGCAGTGCCCGGCTGGTGGGCGCGCCGAAGATGATTGCCGCCCTGCGGCGACTGCAACAGACGGTAGATCAGCCGCATTTGCCCGATCAGCTCGCGGCCTTCGGCATTTCCGATCGGGTGGGTCACGGTCTGGCGCGGCTGTTCGCTTCGCACCCGCCGCTGGAGGAGCGCATCGCCGCCCTCATGGGGCAGCGCTGAGATTCAGCCGCCGGCCGATGCTTCCGGCGCCTTCCCGTTGGCCAGCAGCGGCGTGAGCACGCGGGCGAATTCCTGGGGGTCGAACTTGGCGATGTAGGCGTCGGCGCCCACCTCGGTGCCGAGCTTCATGTTGGCCTCGGCCGAGAGCGAGGAGTGCATCAGTACCGGCACGCCGTTGAAACGGCTGTCGCCCTTGATCTTCTTGGTCAGCACGTAGCCGTCCATGCCCGGCATTTCCACGTCGGTGACGATGGCCTGCAGCATCTCGTACACGGGGGTGTGGCTGGCCTCGGCACGAGCCGCCAGATCCTGCAGTTTCTCCCAGGCTTCCACCCCGTTCTTGGCGCTGATGTAACTCACGCCCATGTGATCCAGCGTGGTTTCGATCTGGCGCCGGGCCACCGCCGAGTCGTCGGCGAACAGCACGGTGGCCGGCGTGTCGAGCTGCTCCAGACCGTTGAACATGCTCGGATCGTCCATCAGCCCGGCGGTCTCCGCCAGTACCTTTTCCACGTCCAGCACCATCACGATGCGGCCGTCCTTGAGTTCGGTGACGGCGGTCACCAGTCCGCCGAGGCGGTTGGCCATCATCGGCGGCGGCACCTTGATGTCGTTCCACTCCATGCGCAGGATCTGCTCCACCGAGGCCACCAGCAGGCCCTGGGTGGACTTGTTGAACTCGGTGACGATGAGCTTGGTGGGCGGCTCGGCCACGTCCATCTGGCAGAAGTGGGCCAGGTTGATGACCGGGATCATGCTGCCGCGCAGGCTCACCATGCCTTCCACGCCCGGCGGCATGTCCGGGGCGTGGGTGATCTCCGGCACCTGGATCACCTCGCGGATCTTGAACACGTTGAGGCCGAAGACCTCCTCGCGTTCGGTACGCCGGTCATAGCCGAGACTGAACAGCAGCACTTCCAGGCGGTTGGCGCCGGCCAGCTTGGTCCGCTCGTCCACCGATTTGATGAAATTGTCCATGACTTGGCCTCGTGATGGCATTGACAGGCGTGCAGGCCGGCAACGGCCCGGTTCACGGATCCTATCGGCCCGGATCGCCGTTCCTTGAGCGTGCCCGGACGGCCTTTTCCGGCTAGACTGCACACTTCATCGGAGCGAGGAGAAAACCGTGAGCGAGACCCTGCAGAAAATCGACATTCAGGAAGGCGAGGGCAAGGAAGCCGTGGCCGGCAAGCCGGTGGTGGTGCACTACACCGGCTGGCTGCACGACCCGGAGGCCGAGGACGGCAAGGGCGAGAAGTTCGACAGCTCGCACGATCGCAACCAGCCGTTTCTGTTCAACCTGGGTGCCGGTCAGGTGATCCGGGGCTGGGACGAGGGCGTGGCCGGCATGAAGGTGGGCGGCGTGCGGACCCTGATCATTCCGCCGGCGATGGGCTACGGCGCCCGCGGGGCGGGCGGCGTGATCCCGCCCAATGCCACGCTGGTGTTCGAGGTGGAACTGCTGGACGTGCAGGGCTGATGGCGCCGGGGCAACCGGCGCCGCGGGCGGGGTTCAGGCCGCCTGCTGCTGTTCCGGCCGCGGCTTGCGCTCGTGGGCCACGTTCACCTTCAGTTGCCGGCCGAAGAACTCCTTGCCGTTCAGGGCCTTGATGGCGGCGCGGGCGTCGCGTTTGTTCATCACCACGAAGCCGAAGCCGCGGGGCTTGCGGGTGACGCGATCGGTCATCAGCCGGACCGCGTGCACCTCGCCATACTGTTCGAACAGTTCGCGCAGGGCGTCGGGCGGCATGCGAAAGGCCAGGTTGCCGACGAAGATGGATTCGGTGCCGCTCTCCTCGCGGCGGGCGAACTGCAGCCGGGCGAGCAGGCCGCCGATCAGCGCGCCGGCGAGCAGACCGCCGGCGAACAGCATGCGGGGATCCAGGGTGTTCAGGCCCGTGACCGGAACCAGGAAATAGCCGAAGGCGGCGAGCACGAGGGCGATGGCCAGGATGCGCAAGGCCATGGCGGGATCGGGAAAGGCGATTTTCATGGATGGATACGACTCTCTTGACGGAATGGACAGGGGCGCCGGATGGCGATACCCGCGCCCATTCTAATCGCAATCCCTGCCGATGGGAAAAGATCCGGCATAATCCCTGCATGTCACCGGGTTATCGATTCACCGGGAACCGTTTTCATGCCCCGACTGCGACTCCGCCTGGCCATCTCGCCACGCCAGTACCGGCACTATTACACGGGCCGGGTGCAGGCCGTGCAGGCGCGCAGCGAGGAAGGCCTGCGGGTGCAGTTTCCGGCCGGCGCCCTGCGGCCGCACCTGGACCATGGCGGGATCCATGGCCTGTTCGAGCTGGAATTCGATGCCCGGCAGCGTTTCGTGGCCCTGCGCCGCATCGGCGCGTGAGTCAGGCCAGGCCGGTGAGGAGCATGATGCCGTGACGAACCCATTCGATCACGGGGGCGATGAACCGCCAGCCGCCGGTGAGGATCAGCAGCACGATGAGGATCATGCCCAGCGGCTCGATGCGGCTCAGGGGGCGGGCCAGCGCCGGCGGCAACAGGCCCACGGCGATGCGGCCGCCATCCAGCGGCGGCAGGGGAACGAGGTTGAAGACCATCAGCACCACGTTGATGAGGATGCCGAACACCCCCATGTAGAAGAGCGGCATGCTGATCATGGCCAGCCCGGCCGGCAGCAGGCTCGCCAGCTTGGCAACCAGCCCCCAGCCGAGGGCCATCAGCAGGTTGGCGCCAGGGCCGGCGGCGGCCACCAGCACCATGTCGCGGCGCGGGTTGTGCAGCTTGCGCCAGTCGATGGGTACCGGCTTGGCCCAGCCGAAGGCGAAGCCCATGGTCCAGATGGTGAGAATGGGCACGAGGATGGTGCCGACCGGATCGATGTGCTTGAGCGGGTTGAGGGTCAGGCGGCCGAGCATCCAGGCGGTGTCGTCGCCGTAATGGCGGGCGGTCCAGCCGTGGGCCACTTCGTGCACGACAATGGCGAACAGGGTCGGGAGGATGGCGATGCTGAGCAGCTGCAGCGTGTTCTGGGTTTCGGGATCCATGGGGCGGGATTCTAGCAGGTTCGTCCCGCCGCCGGGTTCCGGCACGGCCGGCGGCATGTCATGAGCACGTATCGCGATCGCCTGGTGGCCCACCGTGGCCATGCCGCCGAACAGCCCGAAAACACCCTGCCGGCCTTCCGGGATGCCGTGGCCCTCGGCGCCACCGCGCTGGAAACCGATGTGCAACTGACCCGCGACGGCATCCCGGTATTGTTTCACGATCGGGATCTGTCTCGCCTGTGCGCCGCCGATGGCCCGGTGCACGATTTCACCCTTGCCGAACTGGCCGATCACCGGGTACGCCATCCCCGCGGCGGTGCGGCCGCGCCCATCCCCCCGCTGGCGGCTTTCGTTCAATGGCTGGCCGAGGTTCCGGACGTGATGGCCTTCATCGAACTCAAGCGAACAAGCCTCGGGCACTTTGGCATCGGCACCGTACTCGATGCCGTGCTGCCGCAACTGGATGCGCTGGCCGGGCGCTGTGTGATCATCTCCTATGACATCGCGGCCCTGCAGCAGGTGCTGAAACGTTCGACCTGGCCGGTGGGCGCGATCTTCGACGACTGGGCGGATCGGTTGCGCCCCGACGTGCAATCCCTCAATGCCCAATGGTGGCTGTGCGACATCGACACCCTGCCCCCGACCGGCCCCATCGAACACCCCGGCCGCCAACTGGCCGTCTACGAGTGCGACGATCCGGCCCAGGCCCGCGACGTGCTCGCCCGCGGCGTGGATCGGGTGGAGACCTTTGCCATTGGGGAGATGTTGCGGATGTTGGAAGGAGAGGGACTAGGAACTAGGGACTAGGAACTTGAAACGGCGTTGGTTGT
>JALVBM010000056.1 GCA_027010665.1 Chromatiales bacterium | reverse complement strand
CGGGTCAGGCGCAGATCGGCCTCGGTGATGCGGTTGCCCTCGCACAGGGTCATGGCCCGCTCGAGGATGTTCTCCAGTTCCCGCACGTTGCCGGGGAAGGGGTAGGCCTGCAGGGCACGCAGGGCGGCGGTCTCGAGGCGCGGCACGTCGGTGCCCCATTCGCGGGCGATCTTGCGCAGGAAATGTTCCACCAGCAGCGGGATGTCCTCCGGGCGCTCGCGCAGGGCCGGCATGTGCAGTTCGATGACATTGATGCGGAAATAGAGATCCTGCCGGAACTGGCCCGTTTCCACGAGCTGGTGGAGGTTCTTGTGCGTGGCGCTGAGGATGCGCACGTTGACCGGGATCTCCTGCTGGCTGCCCACGGGGCGCACGGCCTTCTCCTGGATGGCGCGCAGCAGCTTGACCTGCATGTCCAGCGGCAGATCGGCCACCTCGTCGAGAAACAGCGTGCCGCCGTCGGCGGCCTGGAACAGGCCCACCTTGTCCCGGGTGGCGCCGGTGAAGCTGCCCTTCTTGTGGCCGAAGAACTCGCTTTCCACCAGCTCGGCGGGAATGGCGCCGCAGTTGACCGGCACGAAGGGCTGATCGGCGCGGGGGCCGTTCTCGTGGATCAGGCGGGCGGCCAGTTCCTTGCCGGCGCCCGACTCGCCACTGATGTACACCGGGGCCTGGCTGCGGGCCAGCTTGGTGATGGTCTGGCGGGTCTGCCGGATGACCTCGGAGACGCCGAGCAGGGAGGCGGTCCGATCCACCGGTTTTTCCGGCGTGGGGCGGCGGTCCACCTTCAGGGCGGTGCTGACCAGATCCCGCAGCATGTGCAGATCCACCGGCTTGGAGACGAAGTCGAAGGCGCCGGCCTTGAGCGCTTCGATGGCCGATTCCATGTTGCCGTGAGCGGTGATGACGGCGACCGGCAGGGTGGGATGGGCACTCTGGATGTGGCGCACCAGATCGATGCCGTTGCCGTCGGGCAGGCGCATGTCGGTCAGGCACAGGTCGAAGGTCTCCCGGGCCAGCCAGTCACGGGCCTCGGCCAGATCGGCGGCCGTGCGGCAGTCCACGTCCATGCGGGCGAGGGTGATTTCCAGCAGTTCGCGGATGTCCGGCTCGTCGTCGACGATGAGGGCGTGGTAGGTCTGGCTCACGATGGGGTCCTAGGTCATTTGCCGGCGGGGATCCTGGAAGCTGATCCGGAAGCAGCTCCCGCCGCCCGACAGGGGAATATAGTCTAAATGGGCCTGGTTGGCTTCGGCCAGTTCCCGGGAGATGTACAGCCCCAGTCCGCTGCCGCTGTTGGAGGTGGTGAAGAAGGGCTCGAAGATGTGTTTGGCGTCTTCCGGCGCGATGCCAGGGCCATTGTCCAGCACATCCAGAAACGGCCGGCCGGTCTCGGGGGAGATGCCGCCCCGCAGGGTCACGCGCGGCGGGGTGGCATCCGCGGGGCTGTATCGCAGGGCATTCTCGCAAAGATTGGTGAGGATTTGCTGCAGGTGCGTGGGATCGAAGCGGACCTGCACGTCCGGTGGATCCAGGCGGATTTGCAGGCACTCGGGCGAGAGCGCGTGGCCGGTGAGAAAGTCCCGCGCGAATGCCTGCAGGAAGGGATTCAACGCGATCAGTTCCGGCCGGGTGTGGGTGCGCCGACCGAGTTGCAGCACGCTTTCGATGATGGTGTTCATGCGCCGCGACTGTTCGGTGATGATTTCGGTCAGGCGCATGTCGTGCCTGTCGAGATGGGGCGATTCGGCCAGCAGTTGACCGGCATGGCTGATGGCGCCCAGCGGATTGCGGATCTCGTGGGCGATGGAGGCGGTCAGGCGGCCGAGGGAGGCCAGTTGCATCTGCTGGGCCTGCTGGGCCATGGCCGAGGTGTCCTCGAGGAAGATCAGGGTGGCGGGCCGATCTTCCTGGCTGAGACGGGCGAAGCGGGGCCGCACCTTCGGCTGGTGGGGGGCCGGCTGGATGACCTTGACGGGGCGCTCGGGATCGGCGCGCCATTCCTGCAGGCGCTGGTCCAGGGACGGCGATATCTGGGCCAGCGGCGGGCCGCTGGCGGTGGACGGCATGCCCAGCATCTGCCAGGCCGATTCGTTGATCAGGCGAACGCGATCCTCGCCATCCACCACCACGATGCCGGTCTGCATGCGCTGGATGACGTGTTCGGTCAGCTCGGCCATGTTGGCCAGATCCACGCCGCGCCGCTTGGCCAGGGCTTCCGATTCGCGGATCCGGCGGGCGAAGAGGTGGGCGGCCGCCGCGGTGATGAACAGCGTGAGCCCGAGCAGGCCGGCCTGGGTGTAGGTGCTGTCGGTGGCCAGCCCCCGGGTTTCCGAGTAGAACTGCTCGCCCAGCACGGCAAAACTGCTCAGGGCGGCCAGCAGCAGGGCCTGTTTGCCGGGCAGCACCACGCTGCCGCCGGCCACGGCGATGATCAGCAGGTTGCCGATGCCGCTGCTGACCCCGCCACTGGCGTGCATCAGCAGAATGGTGGCGACGATGTCCGTGAACAGCTGCAGATAGACCTGCACCCGAAAGGCCGGCTGATGCCAGCGCAGCATCAGGGCGAAGATCACGCTCAGGCTGAGGTAGGCGATGCTGGTGCCGAAGAACAGCAGTGGCGCCTTGCTGGCCAGCGGCGGAAACAGGGCATCCACATAGAACAGGGCGCTGAGCAGCACACTGATCAGGAAACGGTAGGCGTTGAGAAACTCGAGGGGTTTCCAGGTATAGGCGTATTCGTCGGCGCCCTGGAATTCGCCGGGATACTGGAACGAATAGGAATCGTGAACGGCCATGCGCAGCGGGGATTCAGCCTGTGCGGTTCTCCCGGTCGGCGTCCCGGTGTGCTGCGTTGCAGTACCAGTCGCGACCGTCGTGCAGGGCTTCCTGTTCCGGCAGATGCAGATCGCAGTAGCGACAGCGGACCATGCGTTCCACCTTTTGCGACCCTTTCTTCTTCGATACCACAGGCGGACTGGCGGCCGCCAGCCAGCGGCGCACCAGGCGCCAGCCGAGCCAGACGAGCAGAACGAGGATGGCGAGTCGCAACAGGTTGGCCATGGGGATTCCGGCAGGTTGTGATCTCCGGTCATCATACCCCAGCCGGCCATGGCAGGTGATCCGGTTTTGCGTCGGCACCGCCTTTGCTCCAAAATAGCCGGCTTTTGAGACCTGTGGGCTTGCGACATGAATCTGCACGAATACCAGGCCAAGGCCCTGTTTCGGGAACACGGTATTCCGGTCCCGGAAGGGGAGGCGGTGGACACGGTGGACGCTGCCCTGGCGGCCGCCCGTCGCCTGGGCGGCGAGAGCTGGATGGTGAAGGCCCAGGTCCATGCCGGCGGGCGCGGCAAGGCCGGCGGGGTGAAGAAGGCCAACGGCGAGGCCGAGCTGAAAGCCGCCGTCTCGGCCCTGCTCGGCAGCCGGCTGGTCACCGCCCAGAGCGGTCCCGAGGGCCAGCCGGTCAACAAGGTGCTGATCGAGCGGCCCACGGCCATCGCGCGCGAGCTGTACATGGGCATGCTGGTGGATCGGGAGCGCGAGCGCATCGTGCTCATGGCCTCCGAGGCCGGCGGCATGGACATCGAGCAGGTGGCCCGCGAGACGCCCGAAAAAATCCTCACCCTGCCCATTCATCCGGTCACCGGCCTGTCGGGCTTCCAGGTGCGCCGGGTCGGTTTCGCCCTGGGGCTGGGCCCACAGATCAAGGCGCTGGGGCCCATCCTGGAGGGCCTCTACCGGCTGTTCACGGAAAAGGATCTGTCGCTGGTGGAAATCAACCCGCTGGTGGTGACGGCCGAAGGCGAACTGCTGGCCATCGATGCCAAGATCAATCTCGACGACAATGCCCTCTATCGCCATTCGGATCTGGCTGAGCTGCGCGATCCCAGCCAGGAGGACGAGCGCGAATACCAGGCCAGCCTGCACGGCCTCAACTACATCCGCCTCGACGGCAACATCGCCTGCATGGTCAACGGCGCGGGGCTGGCCATGGCCACCATGGATCTCATCAAGCTGCACGGCGGCGAGCCGGCCAACTTCCTCGACGTGGGCGGTGGCACCTCCGCCGAGAAGGTGGCCGAGGCCTTCAAGCTGATCCTCTCCGATCCCAACGTGCGCGCCATCCTGGTCAACATCTTCGGCGGCATCGTGCGTTGCGATCTCATCGCCGAGGGCATCATCCAGGCGGTGCAGGAGGTGGATCTGACGGTCCCGGTGGTGGTGCGCCTGGAGGGCACCAATGCCGAAGCCGGCCGCCGGCTGCTGGCCGACAGCGGGCTGGATCTGATCACGGCCGCCGATCTCACCGCGGCGGCGCAAAAGGCGGTGGCGGCCGCCGGAGGGCAGGGCTGATGGCGATTCTGATCGACAGGGACACCCGGGTCATCTGCCAGGGCTTCACCGGCAGGCAGGGCACCTTCCATTCGCAGCAGGCCATCGACTACGGCACCAACCTGGTCGGCGGCGTGACGCCGGGCAAGGGCGGGCAGACCCATCTCGACCGGCCGGTGTTCGATACCGTTCATGAAGCGGTGGCCGAGACCGGGGCCAATGCCACCATGATCTACGTACCGGCGGCCTTCGCCGCCGACGCCATCCTCGAGGCGGCCGATGCCGGCATCGAGCTCATCGTCTGCATCACCGAGGGCATTCCGGTGCAGGACATGCTCAAGGTCAAGCCGGTGCTGGACGAGACCGGTAGCCTGCTGGTGGGTCCCAATTGTCCCGGCGTGATCACCCCGGGGCAGTGCAAGATCGGGATCATGCCGGGCGCCATTCATCAACCCGGCCGGGTGGGCATCGTCTCCCGTTCCGGCACACTCACCTACGAAGCCGTGCACCAGACGACCACGGCTGGCCTGGGCCAGAGCACCTGCGTGGGGATCGGCGGCGATCCCATTCACGGCCTCGACTTCATCGACTGTCTGGAACGCTTCGAGGCCGATCCCCGGACCGAGGGCATCATCTTGGTGGGCGAGATCGGCGGCAGTGCCGAGGAGGCAGCCGCCGAATATATCCGCGATCACGTCAGCAAGCCGGTGGTGGCCTACATCGCCGGAGTCACCGCGCCGCCCGGCAAGCGCATGGGTCACGCCGGCGCCATCATCTCCGGCGGCAAGGGCACGGCCGAGAGCAAGTTCGCAGCCCTGGAGGCGGCCGGTGTCACCGTGACCCGTTCCCCGGCCGAGATGGGTGCCCGCATGCGCGAACGGCTCGCCTGAATCATGACCGGGGCCGTCGAACTCCGGCTGGTCGTCGCCCAGGTCGACATGCTGGTGGGCGACATCCACGGCAACGTCACGCGCCTGATCGCCGAGGCCGAACGTGCCCGCGACGAACTGGGGGCCCAGGTGGTGGTGTTTCCCGAACTGGCCGTCACCGGCTACCCGCCCGAGGATCTGCTGCTGCGTCCCGATCTCTACGAGTGGGTGGACGAGGAGCTGACCCGCCTACGCAAGGCCGTGCACGGCATCACCCTCATCTTCGGCTACCCCGAGAAGACGCCCCACGGGGTCTACAACGCCGCGCTGGTGCTGCGCGACGGCCGCATTCTCGCCAATGCCCGCAAGCGCTATCTGCCCAACTACGCGGTATTCGACGAGAAGCGCTATTTCATCCCTGGTCAGGAGGCCTGCGTGGTCGAACTGGAGG
>JALVBM010000055.1 GCA_027010665.1 Chromatiales bacterium | reverse complement strand
GACGACGTGTCGCGCATCGCCGCGGCCGGTCCGCTGCGCACCGAGGCAGCCATCGACAATGTCGGTTCCGGCGAAATCGGGCCGGCGCAGGTGGTGGACATCGACAATGCCGTTTTCGACCGGGCCAACGATGCCCTGCGACCGCCCTTCGTGATCCGTTTTCTCGACGAGACCCATTTCGAGGTGCTGGACAACACGGGCGAACCCATCGCCTTTCGCACTGCCGCCGTGCCGCCGGCGCCGGGGATTGCCCGGGATGCGGAGGGCAATCCGGTGCCGGCTCAGGAATCGGAGGAAGCGAAGCCGCCGAAGCTGACCACCGTGCTGGAACACGATCCCAAATCAGGAACGGACGTGTTTCCCACACCGGGCGGTGACGATTTCGGCTTCCGGGTGCGCATCACCGGCCGGCCGAAGGCCGGCGATCGCTTCCGCATCGACTTCAATACCGATGGTACCGGCGACAATCGCAACGCCCTGGCCCTGTCCGATCTGCAGCGCAAGCCGGTGCTCGCCGACGGCACCTCGAGCTATACCGAGGCCTATTCCCAGCTCGTTTCCCGGGTGGGCAGCAAGACCCACGAACTGGACGTGAACGGCAAGGCCCAGCAACTGCTGTTGCAGCAGGCCGAGGAGCGGGCCAGCGAAGTCTCCGGCGTGAACCTGGACGAGGAGGCGGCCAACCTGGTGCGCTACCAGAACCTCTACCAGGCCAATGCCCAGGTCATTTCGGTGGCCAACAAGATGCTCGAAACCCTGATGAACGCCTTCCGGTAGATCGTCATGCGCATATCCAGTCATCAGGCCCAGCAGGGCGCCATCAATGCCATGCTCGAGCAGCAGGAAAAGCTCGCCAAGGTGCAGAAGCAGGTGGCCACCGGACAGAAGATCTTTCGGCCTTCCGAAGATCCGGTGGCCGCGGCCAAGATCGTCAAGCTGCACGACATCCTGGGCACCAACAAGCAGTATCAGGACAACATCGCCGCCGCCCGGGCACGGTTGAACCTGGAGGAAGGTGTCCTCGACAACGTGACCGGCGTGCTGCAACGGGTGCGGGAACTGGCCGTACTGGCCAACAACGATACCCAGACCAACGAGAGCCGCGCCTCCATCGCCGAGGAAGTGGATCAGTTGCGCGACGAGCTGGTGGGACTGGCCAATTCCATGGACAGCACCGGCGAGTTCCTGTTCGCCGGCTCGCGCAGCCGTTTCCGGCCCTTCACGCGCAACGAGAACGGCGAATACGACTATCACGGCGACGATGCCCAGCGTTACCTGCAGATCGGCCCACGCCGCCAGATTGCCACCAGCGATTCGGGCACCACGGTATTCCGCGACATCCGTGACGGCAACGGGGACTTCACCGTGCTGGATCATCCGGACAACCGCGGCTCCGGCATCGCCGATCCCGGCAACATCGTCGGGCAGTACGATCAGGGCACCTATGCCATCGTCTTCGAAACCTATGATCCGGCCGCCAACGGGGGTTCCGGCGATCCCTACCTCAGTTATTCGGTCATCGACGCCCAGGGCAACGTGATTCGGCCCGCCGGCACGCCCTATGCCTCGAAGGCGGCCATCCAGTTCGCCGGGGTGGTCACCAGCATCGAGGGTCAGCCGGAGCCGGGCGATTTCTTCGTCATCCGCCCCAGCTACCGGCAGGACATGTTCACCACCGTGCAGCAACTGGCCGAAGCGCTGCGCATTCCCCGCGGCGACGAAGTTTCCCGCGCGAAGCTGCACAACGAAGTCAACCGCGTCATCGCCGGCCTCGATCAGGCCCTCGGCAACGTGCTCGATGTCCGCGCCAGCGTGGGTGCCCGTCTCAACGCCCTCGATGGCCAGGAGTCCATCAACGAGGGCTATTCCCTCCAGGTCCGGGAGATCCTCTCCGATGTGGAAGATCTCGACTACGCCAAGGCCGTCTCCGAACTGAATCTCAAACTCACCGGCCTCGAAGCCTCCCAGAAGGCCTTCACGCGGGTGCAGGGGATTTCGCTCTTCAATTACATATAAAAACAGGGACGAGTGGCGAGGGCCGAGGGCCGAGGAAAACCG
>JALVBM010000054.1 GCA_027010665.1 Chromatiales bacterium | reverse complement strand
TTTTTACAGGGGTGTACGCTTTCCTCTGCCAAATCCTCGCTGTTTCCGCCCCAAAAACCCACTTCCTTCAATCACTTGCCTTATCGGAAGATTTTTGCCGGCCGGCTATAAAGCTTCCCCGATCCGGGACGCTAGTGTTGCCGGGAGCGGTGAATATATCGGGGTGCCGATGTATATCCGCTAGAGATGATTGACTGCAACGACCCGCCGGGCCGCTTGCAGGGCAAAGACAGGAGAGTGCGTTATGCCTCAGGTAATCAACACCAACATCATGTCGCTGAACTCGCAGCGTAACCTGAACCGGTCCCAGGAGTCCCTGCAGACTTCCCTGCAGCGGTTGTCCTCGGGTCTGCGTATCAACAGCGCCAAGGACGACGCGGCGGGTCTGGCGATTTCCGAGCGCTTTACGGCGCAGATCCGTGGCCTGAACCAGGCCGTGCGCAACGCCAACGACGGCATTTCCCTGGCCCAGACGGCCGAAGGGGCGCTGTCCGAGGCGGGCAACATTCTGCAGCGTATCCGCGAGCTGGCCGTACAGTCGGCCAACGCCACCAACTCGGCATCGGATCGCCAGGCGCTGCAGGCCGAAGTGGGCCAGCTGGTCTCCGAACTGGACCGCATCGCCACCTCCACCGAGTTCAACGGCCAGAAGCTGCTCGACGGCACCTTCGGCGCGGCCGTGTTCCAGGTGGGTGCGAACGCCAACCAGACCATCCAGACCACCACGGCCAACTTCCGTACCAGCCAGTACGGCAACTATCGTGTGGAAGGCACGGCGACTTCGGCCGACAGCACCAACCGCGTGAGCGGCGGCGCGCTGACCGTGGCCGGTTCGCTGGGCACCGAGACCTTTACCATCGATGCCGGCGAGAGCGCCAAGAAGATCGCCGAGGCGGTCAATGCCAAGGCCGACGAGACCGGGGTCAAGGCCTACGCCATCACCGAGCAGAAGGTCAGCTTCGATCAGGCCGGCGCCTATGTGATGGAGATCCGCTCCGACAACGCCAACCCGCAGCAGATTTCCTTCACCATCGACGGTACCGAGGGTATCGACGGTCTGGCCGGTGCGGTCACGGCCTTCAACGACGTGGCGTCCAAGACCGGCGTAACGGCCCGCGTGAGCGACGATGGCCAGGGTATCGTGCTGATGAACTCCTCCGGCGAGAACATCACGCTGACCATTGCCGACGGCAACAACAACGCCGGCAACATCCAGGTTGGCAATACCGTGCTCGGCGGCGGTGGTGAAGACGGCAGCGGTGGTTCCGACATCGCCTACATCACCGGTCAGGTCGTGTTCGACTCCGACAAGTCCTTCTCCGTTTCGGGCGACGTCGGTCAGGTGGTCGATGCCTCCACCGTGGCTTCCGAGCTCAACTCGGTGGCCGAGCTGGACATCAGCTCCGTCGAGGGGGCCAACCTGGCACTGGCGACCGTGGATGCGGCGCTGTCGAACGTGAACAACCAGCGCGCCAAGTTCGGTGCCATCCAGAGCCGGTTCGGTTCGACCATCGCCAACCTCTCGGTCAATGCCGAGAACCTGACCGCGGCCCGTTCGCGCATCCGTGATGCCGACTTCGCGGCCGAGACCGCCGAGCTGACCCGTGCGCAGATCCTGCAGCAGGCCGGTACGGCGATGCTGGCCCAGGCCAACGCGATGCCCCAGAACGTTCTGAGCTTGTTGCAGTAAGCCATGACGGTGATACGGCGGTCATCGCCGGTCGGTTCCGGCCGGCCCTGACCGCCCCGACAACAAGCGAGGTGACGTTATGGCAGCACAGAGCATCGCCAATGTGACACTGCTGGCAGGCACTGTCGAAACCCGCAGTGCCGGCGATTCCGGTGGCACAACGGCCGTCACCCGGCAACGGATTGCCGGCGCTGCCGTCGAAGTCGAATCGTCGGAAGCTGTCAGTCAGGAAGCGCTCCAGGAAGCTGTCAGTCAACTGCAGGAATATGTGCAGAAGCAGCAACGGGAAATGGACTTCAGCGTGGACGACGCCACCGGCCGTTTCGTGGTGAAGGTCTACGACCGGCAGACCCAGGAGCTCATACGCCAGATCCCCTCGGAAGAGATGCTGGCCATCTCCCGGCACATCGCCGCGGCCCTGGAAGGCCAGGAGGAAGCCAAGGGATTTCTCATCGAGTTGAAGGCGTAGAAGGTGGTATCGGATTTGCATGAAGGGATGCAGGGGTGGCGGCAACGTCGCCGCCCCCGCAAATCCGCAACCCCGAGGTAGGACATGCCCGCCATACAAGCCGCCAACAACGGTTCCGGACTGGACGTTCCCGAACTGGTGGACAAGCTGGTGGCGGCGGAGGGCGCGCCGGCAACGGCACGCCTGGATCGCAAGGAAGCGGAAGTCCAGGAAGGACTGACTGCGATGGGCGCCTTCAGGGGCGCCGTGTCCGGATTCCAGGCCACCCTCGGTGGCCTGGCCGATCCGGATGTCTTCGCACAGATGCGCGTGGACAGTGACGACGAGGACGCGCTCACCGCCACGGCCAATGCCCAGGCCAGCCCCGGGCGCTACGAGGTGGAAATCGTGCAACTTGCCCAGGCACAACGACTGGCCAGCGACACGCTCGAATCGGACGTGAATCCGCTGGGTACGGGCACCCTGACATTGCAAATCGGCCGTTTCGATGCGGAAACCGGCCGCTTCCGGCTGAATCCCGACACCCGCCCCCACACCATCACCATCGACGCAGCCAGCGGTTCCCTGCGCGGCATCGCCGAGGCCATCAACCGGGCCAATGCCGGTGTGCGCGCGGCGGTGGTCAACGACGGCAGCGGCTATCGCCTGCTGCTCTCCTCGGCGGTGGCCGGCAACGACGGCCAGATCCGCCTGCAGGTGGACGACGACGATGGCGACGCGACCGATCGCAACGGCCTGTCCTTCCTGCTGCACGATCCGGCGGCCGACGGCGGCGTGGACGCCGACGGCAATCCGCTGCCGGGGGCAACCGGTCATCTGCAGGAACTGGTCCCGGCACAGGACGCGCTGTTGCGCATCGACGGGCTCGAGATCCGGCGCAGCAGCAACCACATCAACGATGCCATCACCGGCGTCGAACTGGAACTCCAGCCGGGCAGCGAAGGCCGACAGGTGACGCTCGCGGTGGCGGCGGACACCGGCGCCGTCGTGGACAACATTCGTCAGTTCGTGGGCGCGTACAACGAGCTGATGCAACTGGTCAATCAGCTCACCGGCTACGATCCCGAAACCCGCACGGCCGGCCCGCTCAGCGGTGACGCGGCGGTGCGCGGCATCGCGCATCAGTTGCGCAATCTCATCGGCCAGGACTTCAGCGCCATCAACGAAACCTACACGTCCCTGGCCAGCATCGGCATCACCACCGAACGCGACGGCACCCTGACCCTCGACGAGGGCCGGTTGCAGGCGGCCATCGAAGATGATCTGCCGGAAGTTTCGCGGCTGTTCGCCGTCTCCGGCGAGGCCAGCGATCCGCTGGTGGAATACCGTGGTGCGGGCGAGGCCACGCAACCCGGTCGCTACGTTCTCGAAATCACGCAGATGCCCGCGGCGGCCAGCCTGTCGGCCGGGCCCGCGACCGAGGTGCTGGAACTGGCCGAGGATGCCACCTTCCGCGTGGCCATCGACGGCGTGCAAAGCGGCCTCCTGACGCTGACCGCGGCCAGCTTTCCCGGTCTTGCGGCCCTGGCCGGCGCCCTGCAGTCGGCCCTGGCCAGCGACACGGCGCTCGGCAATGCCGGAGCGGCCGCCCGGGTCGCCGTGGAAGGCAATCGGCTGGTGATCCGTTCGGACAAGGTCGGCGGCGATTCGCGGGTGGAACTGGTGGCCATGGATCCGGCCCTGGCCGCCATCACCGGCTTCACGGCCGGGTCCGGCAGCGAGGGGCAGGATGTGGCCGGCCGCTTCGACGGCATCCCGGCGGAGGGGCAGGGTCGTCGTCTGATCGGCACCCGGGCGGCCGAGGGGCTGACCGTGGATGTGCTCGGCGGCGGCACCGGTCCCCGGGGCGTGGTCTATTTCTCCAACGGGGTGGCCGCGCAACTGGATCGCGTGATCAAGGGCTATCTGGATCACGACGGCCTGTTCACCGCCCGCATGGAAGGTTACGACGCGCGCCTGCAGGACATCCAGCGGCAGCGCGAACGGCTCGCCCGTCGGCTCGAGCAGGTCGAGGAACGTTACACGAAGAAGTTCTCGGCGCTCGATGCCACCCTGAGCCAGATGCGCGGCACCAGTGAACGATTGGCCCGGGATCTGCAAGGTCTGCCCGGCGCCCGCAGTGGCAAATGAGGTCTCCGTCCGGCGTGATGGGGGATGAACACATGAAACACCGCAAGCAGAGGAGTGACAGCATGAACATGGCAAAGCTGCACAGCGCAGTTCAGGAATACACCCGTGTGGGCGTGGCCAGCGGCGTGGCGGCGGCCGATCCCCATCGCCTCATCCAGATGCTGATGGACGGCGCCCAGGAGAAGATCGCCATCGCCAAGGGTCACATGGAGCGGGGTGACGTGGCCCGCAAGGGCGGTCACATCAGCTGGGCCATCTCCATCATCGATGGCCTGCGCGCCAGTCTCGACGTGGAGAAGGGTGGCGAGATCGCCCAGAACCTGGACGATTTGTACGACTACATGACCCGGCGTCTCGCCCGGGCCAACATCGAAAACAATCCCGACATGCTCGACGAGGTGGCCTCGCTGCTGCGCTCCATCAAGTCGGCCTGGGACGCCATCCCGGAGGGGCAGCATGGCGACGAATCCTGAGGCGCGCATCGAGTACGTGCCCTGCGAACAACTCGTCGAACGCATTCACCGGCTCAGCGAACGGATGCTGGCCGCGGCCCGGCGCGACGACTGGCGCAGCGTGGAACAGCACGAGACCCTGCGCCGCGAGGCGCTGGAGACCCTGTATGCCCATCCCGAATACCGGCAGCGCCTGCCGGAACTGGCCGAGCGGCTCAACCGGATCCTGGCCATGAGCCGTGAATGCATCGTCCTCGGCGAACAGGCCCGTCGCAGCGTGACCGCGCAGATGCTGAACCTGCAACGGGGTCGTTGCATGTCGCGTGCCTACCTGCAGGATGCCGGCTGAACCATGCCCGGCGGTTTGCGCGTCGAACTCGATGTGCCCCTGAGCTGGCGCCCGCTGGCGGAAAACGAAAGACCGGTCGTCCTGCAGCGGGCCGGTATCGTGCTGCACCTGCTCAACCTCCAGGATACACATCCGCCCGCCGAAGAGGCACCGGGCGAGTTGCGCCGGCTCGAACAGAAACTCGATGTCGTCATCGCCATGCTGGGCCTGTTGCTTGCGGCGCCGGCGATGAACGAACCGGCGCAACGGGTGTGGCTGGATCCCCACGGCCTGTGCTGGCAGACCCGCGAACCCCCCGAGCCGGGCTCCCCCGTGCTGGTCACCTTGTCGCTGCCCGGTGCGCCGGCGCTGGCGCTGCCGGCCGTGCCCCGGGACGCCGAAACCGGCAGGGCCTGTGTCCGATTCGACGGGTTGCCGGCGACGGTGTCCGAACAACTGGAAAAATGGATCTTCCGCCAGCACCGACTGGCCGTGGCGCGCTCACGGGCCGAACACACCTGAACAATTCCCGGTTCACGGCAACGGGTTCTGTCAGAAACGTCATTGCCAGCCCCCGTTCATCCTGTGCCGAAGGCGTGCCGGTTCGTCCCGTTACAGTTGTCACAAATCCAATGGGTGCAAAGATTTAGGTAAAGAAATTCCGCGAGTGTCCGATTTTTGACATGGCGCAGGGGAGAAAGCTAGTATCCGTCCAAAGGATGGTGTCTCCCCCGCGCTGTCTGCCTGCACAACGGCATGTGCTCGACCCGCCGATCCGGCTGGCGGGTATTCCCAACATCAACGGACACAACAGATGGCTCCCATGGACAAGACGCTTTCGGACCGACAGGTTCTCATCATCGACGACGATCCCGAGCAACGCCAGTCCCTCAAGCAGATTTTCGAATTTGTCGATTACGGTGATGTCACCACCTGCGACTATGCCGGCTGGCCGGAGTGCATCGACAACGGAAATACATATGATTTGGCGGTCTGCGGCTGTCGCAACGATGTGGACGCCACGCTGACAGCGGTCAAGACCGTGCGCGAGGCCCTGCCGCCGGAAGTGCCCATCCTGCTCATCTGCCAGCGAAACGCGCCCCATCCGGTAACCCCCGAACTGACCCGGCTCGTGACCAGTGTCATCGAGCAGCCGGTGCGCTATCGCCAGTTCCAGCATGCCCTGCGCCAGGCCGACATCCATCAGCGCCAGACCCTGCGCCCGGGCAGCGGCACCCAGACCCTGTTCCGTTCCCTGGTGGGCAACAGCCCCGGCATCCAGGTGGTGCGCAAGCTCATCGAGCAGGTGGCCAATACCGGCGCCAATGTGCTCATCACCGGCGAGTCGGGCACCGGCAAGGAAGTGGTGGCCCGCAACCTGCACTACAACTCCTCGCGGCGCGACAAGCCCTTCGTGCCGGTCAACTGCGGCGCCATTCCGCCGGATCTGCTCGAGAGCGAGCTGTTCGGCCACGAGAAGGGCGCCTTCACCGGCGCCATCAGCAGCCGGCAGGGCCGGTTCGAGATGGCCGAGGGCGGCACCCTGTTCCTCGACGAGATCGGCGACATGCCGCTGGCCATGCAGGTCAAGCTGCTGCGCGTGATCCAGGAGCGGGTGTTCGAGCGGGTGGGCAGCAACAAGAGCATCAAGACCGACGTGCGCATCATCGCGGCCACCCACCGGGATCTGGAGAAGGAGATCGCCGAGGGCCGCTTCCGCGAGGATCTCTACTACCGGCTCAACGTGTTTCCCATCGAGATGCCGCCGCTGCGCGAGCGCGCCGAGGACATCCCCCTGCTCATCGACGAGCTGATCACCCGCATGGAACACGAGGGCCGCGGCACCGTGCGCCTCACCGCCGCCGCCGTGGCCGCCCTGCAGCAGCACAAGTGGCTGGGCAACGTGCGCGAGCTGGCCAACCTGGTCGAACGGCTGATCATCATGTTCCCCAACGGCGTGGTGGACGTGCGCGATCTGCCCGAGAAGTACCGCAAGGATTTCAGGATCGACGAGTTGCCCACCATGGAGATGGCGCAGCCCACCGCCCGGCCCAACGTGGTGGATCTCACCACGCCCGTGCGCCTGCCCGACGAGGGCATCGATCTCAAGGAGCACATGCTCAATCTGGAGTCCTCCCTGATCAAGCAGGCCCTGGACGAGGCCAACGGCGTGGTGGCCCATGCCGCCCGGCGGCTCAACATGCGCCGCACGACCCTCGTCGAAAAGATGCGCAAGTACGGCCTGCAACGGGCCGAAAAGGCGTCGTAATCTTGACTCTCCGCGACCGCGGATTTCCAAGTCCTTGATTCTGTTGTAGTTCAAAAACGGGCACGCTTCTTGCTCCTGTCTTCCCCGTGACTCAGGGGACAGACATGAATCCGAACGCGATGCCGACGAACGGGATGGACAGGCAGGGCCTGGAAGACGCCTTCCGCCTGTTCAACCAGCTCTCGCAACAGCTCACCGATTCCTACCAGCAGCTCGAGGGCCGCGTGGCCGAACTTTCGGCCGAGCTGACCGCCGCCCGCGATGCGCGCATGCGCGAACTGACCGAGAAGGAACGCCTGGCAGCGCGCCTCGAGGGCCTGCTGCAGGCCCTGCCCGGCGGGGTGGTAGTGCTCGACGGCGAGGGCATCGTGCAGGAATGCAACCCGGCCGCCGTGGATCTGCTCGGCGAGCCGCTGCGGCACCGGGCCTGGAGCGAGATCATCGCCCGGGCCTTCGCGCCCCGATCCGACGACGGCCACGAGATCTCCCTGGCCGACGGCCGGCGGGTCAATCTTTCCACCTGCCCGCTCGGCGACGAACCCGGCCAGATCATCCTCATCACCGACGTGACGGAAATGCGGCGCCTGCAGGATCGCCTGCATCACCAGCAGCGCCTGGCGGCCATGGGCGAGACGGCGGCCTCCCTGGCCCACCAGATCCGCACGCCGCTGGCCTCGGCGCTGCTGTATGCCTCCAATCTCAAGCGCCAGCACATGAGCGATACCGATCGTCTGCGCATCGGCGAGCGCATCTTCCAGCGCCTGCGCCACCTCGAACAACTGGTCAACAACATGCTGCTGTATGCCCGGGGCGGCGGCGAGACGGGCAGCGAATGTTTCACCGTGGCCGATCTGTTCACGGAACTGCAGCAGGTGCTCGATGCCCAGGTGCAGGGCGCCGGCATCGAGATCGTCGTCGAGAACACGGTCGAGCGGCCCTTGCTGGGCAATCACCAGATGCTGCTCTCGGCCCTGCTGAACCTGTGCATGAACGCCATCCAGGCCATGGGCCGTGGCGGCCGGCTGACCCTGCGGGCCTTCACCGAGGCGGACGGCGTCTGCCTGCAGGTGATCGACGACGGCCCCGGCATCCCCGCCGAGCAGCAGGCGGCGATCTTCGATCCCTTCTTTACCACCCGTCAGGAAGGCACCGGCCTGGGCCTGGCGGTGGTCGCCGCCGTGGTACGCAACCACGACGGCCGCATCGAACTGGATTCGGCGCCGGGACAGGGCTGCACCTTCAGTCTGCACCTGCCCTGGCGCAACACGCAGACCCCGCCGGACGCCGAGAACGCGCCGGCCGAATTTTCCATCGCCGGCTGAACCGGCAAGCGAGAGGACGTGATCATGCAAACCACCATTCTGGTCGTCGAAGACGACGCCGCCCTGAGCGAAGCCCTGGCAGAGACCCTGGAGATGGCCGGCTACCGCGTGCTGAGCGCCGACAACGGCCAGGCGGCCCTGCAGATCCTGGAGACCGAGCCGGTCTCGCTCATCGTCAGTGACATCAACATGCCCCGGATGGACGGGCAGGCCCTGCTCAAGCGCGTGCGCCAGCAGTATCCGGACGTGCCGATGGTGCTGATGACCGCCTACGGTTCCATCAGCCAGGCCGTGGACGCCATGCGCGACGGCGCCGTGGACTACCTGGTCAAGCCCTTCGAGGCCGAAGTGCTGGTCAACATGGTCGGCCAGTACGTGCAGGAGGAAACCGAGGGCCGCGACATGGTGGCCGAGGATCCGGCCAGCCTGGAACTGGTGCGCCTGGCCACGCGGGTGGCCGACAGCGACGCCACGGTGCTGATCACCGGCGAGAGCGGCGTGGGCAAGGAAGTCCTGGCACGCTTCATCCACGCCCATTCGTCCCGCGCCGACGGACCGTTCGTGGCCATCAACTGCGCCGCCATCCCCGAGAACATGCTCGAGGCCACACTGTTCGGTTACGAGAAGGGAGCCTATACCGGCGCCTACAAGGCCAGTCCCGGCAAGTTCGAGCAGGCCCAGGGCGGTACCCTGCTGCTGGACGAGATCTCGGAAATGGATCTGGGCCTGCAGGCCAAGCTGTTGCGGGTACTGCAGGAGCGGGAAGTGGAACGCCTCGGCGGCAGCAAGACCATCGAGCTGGACGTGCGGGTGCTGGCCACCTCCAACCGAGACATGAAACAGGCGGTGGCCGAGGGCCGGTTCCGCGAGGATCTCTACTATCGCCTCAACGTCTTTCCGCTGCACATTCGCCCGCTGCGCGAACGGCCGGCGGACATCGTGCCCATCGCCACCCGCCTGTTGCAGAAGCACGGCGCACGCGCCGGCCGGCCCGGCATGCAGCTGGCCGGGGAAGCCTGCGAGCGTCTGCGCGATTACCAATGGCCCGGCAATATCCGTGAGCTGGACAACGTCATGCAGCGGGCCCTGATCCTGGCCAGCGGGCAGACGGTGGAAGCGGGCGATCTGCACTTCGAACACGACGCCGATGCACCGGCTGCCTCACCGGCGCCCGCCACCGCCGCCGGCAAGGCCGGGACGGGCGGCGGCGATCTCAATGCCGATCTCAAGCAGCGCGAATGGGAAGTGATCCTCAACACCATTCGCGACGTGAACGGCAGCCGCAAGGCCACCGCAGAACGGCTGGGGATCAGCCAGCGCACCCTGCGCTACAAGCTGGCGCGCATGCGCGAGGCGGGCATCCGCATCCCCGACATGCATGGCATGGAACCGGCATAAGACGAACGAGGAGGGCAGACGATGAGCAACGCAACCATCAGTCCCGACGCCCTGCTGGCGCAAATGCGCGCCATGGCCGAGGCCGCGCAGGGCCAGAACGCCAAACCGGCAGCATCAGAAGGCACGCCGCAGGCCGATTTCGCCGATTTGCTCAAGCAGTCCATCGAAAAGGTGAACATGACCCAGCAGGAAGCGGATCGCCTGAGCACCGCCTTCCAGAGCGGCGATCCGAACGTGCAACTGAGCGACGTGATGGTCGCCCTGCAGAAATCCAACGTTTCCTTTCAGGCCATGATCCAGGTACGCAACAAGCTGGTGAATGCCTACCAGGAAATCATGAACATGCAGATCTGACGATCCGGCCAACCCGAACCCCGACTGAACCGACATGAGTGACGATCTGATCAAGGCCAGTGACGCCAACGCCATGGAGCCGGCCACCGCGGGCGCGGCCCCCGCCGCCCAGGGCCAGCCGATCCTCAACGGCCCGGCGCCCCTCCAGGGTATGCTGGCCCTGCCGGTGGTCAAACAGGTGGGGCTGATGCTGGGACTGGCCGCCAGCGTGGCGCTGGGGATCGCCGTGGTCCTGTGGTCGCAGACACCCGATTACCGCCTGCTCTATGCCGGCATCGATGGCCGTGACGCCCAGCGCATGATCGAGGTGCTGGACGCCAGCGGCATTCCCTACCGCCTGGACGCCGAGAGCGGCGCCCTGATGGTGGCCGCGGATCGCCTCAACGACGCCCGCCTGAAACTGGCCGGCGAAAACCTGGCCCCCACCCAGGGGCAGGGCTTCGAGATCCTCGACAAGGACAGCGGTTTCGGATCCTCCACCTTCATGCAGTCGGTGCGCTACAAGCGGGCCCAGGAAGGGGAACTGGCCCGTACCATCATGTCCATCAATGCCGTGCAGAGCGCGCGGGTGCATCTGGCCATCCCGAAGGATTCGGCCTTCGTGCGCAACCGGCGCAAGCCCTCGGCATCGGTGATGGTCAAGCTGGCCCCGGGCCGGCGTCTGACACCGGAGCAGATCACTTCCATCGTCAACCTGGTGGCGGCCTCGGTGCCCAACCTCACCGCCGAGGAAGTCACCCTGGTGGACGACAAGGGGCGGCTGCTGTCCTCCGGCGATCGGGATCGCGATCTGATGCTGACCGCCAGCCAGTTCGACTATACCCGCAAGGTGGAACAGACCTATGCCGAGCGGATCGAGAACCTGCTCGGACCGCTGGTGGGCCTGCACGCCGTGCGCGCCACGGTCAATGCCGACATCGACTTTACCGTGACCGAACTGACCCAGGAACGCTTCAATCCCGATCTGCCGGCCATGCGCAGCGAGCAGCAGTTCGAGGAGAGCAGCAGCGGCGGGATCACGGAAGGCGGCATTCCCGGCGCGCTGTCCAACACGCCGCCGGGTCCGGCCGCCGCGCCCGAACAGGCGGTGAATCCCGGCGGTGCGAACGGCGAGACCGTCAAACCCGAACCGCCAAAGCGTTCGGTCAAGCGCACCACCCGCAATTACGAGCTGGACAAGACCATCAGCCATACCCGGCGCGCCCCCGGTGCCATCCGCAAGCTCTCGGTGGCCGTGGTGCTGGACGTGCCCACCACTACCGACGAGGAGGGCAACGTGATACCCAGGCCCTACTCGCCGGAAGAGCTGCAGCGTTTCACCGAACTGGTGCGCGAGGCCGTGGGCTTCAACGCCCTGCGTGGCGATTCGGTGAAGGTGATCAATGCGCCGTTCACGCCCGTCGAGCCGCCGGAGGTGCCGGAAGAAGCCATCTGGGAGAAGCCCTGGTTCGGCTCCGTGGTGCGCCAGGTTCTGGCCGGCCTGCTGGTTCTGGTGCTGCTGTTCGGGGTCCTGCGTCCGGTGATGCGTTCCCTGGCCAGGCCGCCGGTGCGCTACGTGACCGAGACCGGCGAGGAAATCCCGGAAGATCAGCTCTCGCTCAGTCATGACGGCAAGGCCGCGGCTGAAGGGGGGGAATCGGTCGGTCGTCTGCCCAAGCCGTCCAGCTACGAGGACAACCTGAACATGGCCAAGCAGCTCGCCAGCCAGGAACCCAAACGCGTGGCGATGGTGGTCAAGGGCTGGCTGGAGGACGGTTGATCGGCATGCTCGACACAGACTTCGACAAGGCGAACAGGAACCGATGGCATCATGAGTGAATCCGCACAGAGTCCGAAGAAACTCACCGGCGTGGAGCGCTCGGCCATCCTGCTGATGACCCTGGGCGAACAGGACGCGGCCGAAGTGCTGAAACTGATGTCGCCCAAGGAAGTGCAGAAGGTGGGCGAGGCCATGGCCCAGCTCGGGGCCGTGGATCGCGAAACGGTGGACGCGGTGCTGGCCGAGTTCTGCGACACGGTGGACGAGCAGACCGATCTCGGCATCGGCAACGAGGAATACCTGCGCAAGGTGTTGACCAGCGCGCTCGGCGAGGACAAGGCGGGCAACATCATCGATCGCATCCTGATGGGGCACAACGCCAAGGGACTGGAGTCCCTCAAGTGGATGGAGCCCCGCGCCATCGCCGACGTGATCCGGCTCGAACACCCGCAGATCATCGCCATCATCCTGTCCTATCTGGAGCCGGACCAGTCTGCCGAGGTGCTGGCCAATCTGCCAGAGAACATGCGCGCCGACGTGCTGATCCGCGTGGCCACGCTCGACGGCATCCAGCCCAGCGCCCTCAACGAACTGGACGAGATGCTGGAGAAACAGTTCGCCGGCAACTCCGACAACATCAAGACCGCGGGCTTCGGCGGTGTGAAGGCGGCCGCCAATCTGCTCAACTTCGTGGACTCGTCCATCGAGCAGCAGATCATGGAACAGATCAAGGAGAACGACGAGGAGCTGGGTCAGAACATCCAGGATCTGATGTTCGTGTTCGACAACCTGGTGGACGTGGACGATCGCGGCATCCAGGCCCTGTTGCGGGAGATTTCGTCCGAGAACCTGATCGTGGCCCTCAAGGGCGCCGACGAGGCGGTGAAGGAAAAGATCCTCAAGAACATGTCCAAGCGCGCGGCCGAGATGCTGCGCGATGATCTGGAAGCCAAGGGCCCGGTGCGCCTGAGCGAAGTGGAAGCGGCGCAGAAGGAAATCCTGGCCGTGGCCCGCCGCATGGCCGAAGCCGGCGAGATTTCGCTCGGTGGTGGTGGCGATGAGTTCGTCTGATTCCGGCGCACCCGAATCCCTCAGCGCCTACGAGCGCTGGGAACTGCCGAATATCGGCGAAGAGACCGAAGCGGAACCCGACCTGCCCGCGCCGCTCACGGCCGAGGAAATCGAGGCCATGCAGAAGCAGGCTTACGAGGAAGGCTTTGCCCAGGGCAAGGAAGCCGGTTTTGCCGCGGGCGTCGAAGAGGCGCGCGAACTGATGGAGGCGCGACTGCAGCAGTTCGACGAAGTGCTGAAAAAACTCACGGCGCCCCTGGCGGATCTCGACGACACGGTGGTCGAGCAGATGGCGCAACTGGCCATGGCCACGGCCCGCCATCTGGTGCGGCGCGAACTGCGCACCGATCCCGGTCAGGTGGTGGCCGTGGTGCGCGAGGCCCTTTCGGCGCTGCCGGTCGGGGCGCGCAAGGTGACCGTGGCCCTGCATCCGGACGATGCGGCCCTGGTGCGCGAGGCCTTCTCGGTGCACGAGGAGGACGAGGATGCCCTGCGCTGGAAGATCGTCGAGGATCCGCTGCTGACCCGCGGCGGCTGCAAGGTGGAAGCCGAGGATTCGCGTATCGACGCCAGCGTGGAAAAACGCCTGAACCAGATCATCGTCACCGTGCTGGGCGGGGAGCGGGCCGATGACCGGAATGCCTGAAACCGATCGCAGCAGCCGATGGTGCGAGGCCCTGAAGGGGCTGGAAGAGCGGCTCGATCAGGTGCCGGGCCTGGTCGTCGAAGGCAGGCTGGATCGCATGGTCGGCATGACCATCGAAGCGGTCGGCTGTCAGGCCGTGATCGGTGCCCGCTGTCTGGTCGAAGGCGGCGACGGACGCGACATCGAAGCGGAAGTGGTCGGCTTCGACGGCAACCGGTTGTATCTGATGCCCACCGGCAACATCCAGGGCGTGCGACCCAATGCGCGGGTCACGCCGACCCAGCGGGTGTACGAGGCCGCCGTGGGCGAGGCCCTGCTCGGGCGGGTGGTCGATGGCACCGGTCGGCCGCTGGACGGGCATGGGCCGTTGCTGCTCGAGGATCGCATTCCGCTCACCGGCCGTCCCATCAACCCGATGGCGCGGGCGCCCATCCGTGAACCGCTGGACGTGGGCGTGCGGGCCATCAATGCCCTGCTCAGTGTCGGCCGGGGGCAGCGCATGGGCCTGTTCGCCGGCAGCGGCGTGGGCAAGAGTGTGCTGCTCGGCATGATGACGCGCTATACCACCGCGGACGTGATCGTGGTCGGCCTCATCGGCGAGCGCGGCCGCGAGGTGAAGGAATTCATCGAGAACATCCTGGGTGAAGCGGGGATGCAGCGCGCGGTGGTGGTGGCCGTGCCGGCCGATCAGCCGCCGGTGATGCGCATGCACGGCGCCTATCAGGCCACCGCCATCGCCGAATACTTTCGGGATCAGGGCAAGCAGGTTCTGCTGCTGATGGATTCGCTGACCCGCTTTGCCCAGGCCCAGCGCGAGATCGCCCTGGCCATTGGCGAGCCGCCGGTCACGCGCGGCTATCCGCCCTCGGTATTCGCGCGTCTGCCGCAACTGGTGGAGCGGGCCGGCAACGGTCCCGAGGGTGGTGGTTCGATCACGGCCTTCTACACGGTGCTGGCCGAGGGCGACGATCAGCAGGATCCGGTGGCCGATGCCGCCCGCGCCATCCTCGACGGGCACGTGGTCCTGTCCCGCGAACTGGCCGAGGCGGGCCATTATCCGGCCATCGACATCGAGGCCTCCATCAGCCGCACCCTCAACGAGATCGCCAGCCCCGAACACGTGGCCATGGTGCAGCAGTTCAAGCAGTGGTATTCGCTGTATCAGCAGAACCGGGATCTGATCACCGTGGGCGCCTACACCCCCGGCAGCGACAGCCGCGTGGACGAGGCCATCGCCCGGCATCCGGACATGGTGCGCTTCCTGCGCCAGGATCTGAACCAGGCAACCCCCTGGGATCAGTGTCTGGCCGAACTGCAGGCCCTGATGCATCCCGGCATGAGCGCCGAACAGGCGGCACAGACCAACGGCGGCTGAAGCGATGGCCCGCAAGACCCGCAGCGAACGATTCGCGCCCCTGCAACGGCTGGCCGAACGCAAGGAAGAAGCCGCTGCCCGCGCCCTCGGCATCGCCCGACGCAAGCTCGCCGAAGCCGAACAGCGCCTGCTGGAACTGCGCCGCTTCCGCGAGGAATACTGCCGGCAGTTGCACAACAGCGGCCAGCAGGGCCTCGACGGCCGCCAGTTGCAATCCTTCCAGCAGTTCCTCGCCCAGCTCGACACCGCCATCGGCCAGCAGCAGAGCGTGATCGAACAATGCCGCAACGACTGCGCAGAGCGCACACGGCACTGGGAAGGCTGCCACCGCGAGCAGCGCATCCTCGACAGGACCATCGACCGCTTCCGCTACCAGGAACAACGCGAAACCCGCCGCCGCGAACAGAAACTCGAAGACGAACAGACCACCGGCCGCCACACACGAAACAAGGAACCAGGAAC
>JALVBM010000053.1 GCA_027010665.1 Chromatiales bacterium | reverse complement strand
CTCAATGTGGTGATCCTGCGCCTGCCGGTGATGATGGAACGGCGCTGGCGCCGGGAATGCGCCGAGTTTCTCGATCATCCCGCCGGCGAGGCCGACGCACCGTTCGATCTGGTCACGCCCCGTTCTCGCTGCCCCCACTGCGGCCATCTCATCACGGCGCTGGAGAACATCCCCGTCATCAGTTATCTGGTCCTGCGCGGTCGCTGCCGTTCCTGCGGCGCCGGCATCTCGGCCCGCTATCCTTTCGTCGAACTGCTGAGCGCCGGTGTGGCCGTCACCGTGGCCTGGCAATTCGGCGTCACGTGGCAGACGGCCTTTGCCCTGCTGCTGAGCTGGGCGCTGCTGGCCCTGACCTTCATCGACCTGGACAGGACCTGGCTGCCCGACGACATCACCCTGCCCTTTCTGTGGCTGGGGCTGCTGATCAACACGGCCGGCGTTTTCACCGACCCCGTCTCGGCCATCATCGGTGCCGTGGCCGGCTATCTTGTCCTGTGGTTCGTGTATCAGGTGTTCAAAAAGCTCACCGGCAAGGAAGGCATGGGATACGGCGACTTCAAGTTGCTGGCCATGCTCGGTGCCTGGCTGGGCTGGCAGGCCATTCCGCTGATCGTCATTCTCTCCTCCCTGGTCGGCACCGTGTTTGGCCTGGGTTTCATCCTGCTGCGCCGCCTGGGACGGGAACAGCCCATTCCCTTCGGCCCCTATCTGGCCATTGCCGGCTGGATCGCGCTGCTGTGGGGAGAGCACATCACCACAGCCTACCTGAACTGGGCCATGCACTGACATGCTGATCGTGGGCCTGACCGGTGGCATCGGCAGCGGCAAGAGCACCGTAGCCGACATGTTCGCCAAACGGGGCGTGCCCGTCATCGACACCGATATCATCGCCCGGGAAGTGGTGGCGCCTGGCACCGAGGGACTTGCCGAGGTGGTCGCGGCTTTCGGATCCGAGGTGCTCACCGCCGGGGGTGAACTCGATCGCCGGCGCTTGCGGGAGCTTGTGTTTGCGGACGAGAGCGCCCGACACCGGCTGGAAGCCATCCTGCATCCGCGCATCGAAAACCGGGTACGGGAAGCGCTGGCCAAACTCGATGCGCCCTATGCCATCATCGTCATCCCGCTGCTGGCGGAGACAGGCGGGTATCCCTTCATCGAACACGTGCTGGTGGTGGACACGTCACGGGAAGAACAGATCCGCCGCACCATGGCGCGGGACGGCGTCGATCGCGATACCGTGGAACGCATTCTCGCTGCCCAGGCAGACCGCG
>JALVBM010000052.1 GCA_027010665.1 Chromatiales bacterium | reverse complement strand
CCAACCCGGCATCCAAAGCGCCTGCGCCACCGGCCGGTACGGCCACCGCAGCCGCCGGTGAGGGACTGCCCCTCGACTTTCTGCGCCGCCTCGACGCCAAGGGCCTGCTGACCATCGGCAGGCTGAAGGCCATGAATCTGCATTCGGAACGAATCCGCATTCCCCTCGCGGCGCGAGGCGGACGCATCCGGCTGGCGCCGCTCGCGGCCCGCCTGTACCAGGGCGTCTACGCCGGCGACATCCGGCTGGACGTGACGGGCCCGGAACCCCGCATCCGCCTCGACGAGCGGCTGCAGGACGTGAAAATCGGCCCTCTGCTCGCGGATCTGACCGGCGACGACACGATCCGCGGCACCGCGACCCTGTCGGCCAAACTGGCCGCCGACGGCCTCGACCCGCGCGCCTTCCGTCGCACCCTCAACGGCACCGCCCGTTTCGACTTCCGCGACGGCGCCATCAAGGGTTTCGACCTCGTGCGCATCGAACAGGAACTGCGCGCCCGCCTGAAGGGCCAGCCGGTACCACAAAAGGCCGGAGACGAACGCACGGCCTTCTCGCGCATCACCGGCAGCGCCCGGATCACCAACGGCCTCGCCCGCAACGACGACCTGCGCGCTGCCCTGCCCCACGCCCGCGCCATCGGCGCCGGGGTGGCGGATCTGGTCAGCGAAAAGGTGGACTACACGCTCAAGGTCAAGTTCACCTCCGAAGTGGCCGGCCAGTCCGGCACGCCCTACGAGAAAATCGACAAGCCGCCACTGCCCATCCATTTCCGCGGCACGTTCGGGAAGCTCGACATCCGGCCCGACTTCGAGGCCGTGCTGAAGGAACTGGCCCGGCGCGAGCTGAAGAAGAAGGAAGCGGAAGTGAAGGAAAGGGCCCGCAAGGAACTGGAAAAGAAGGCCGGCGAACTGCTCAAGGGACTGAAGCTGCCATGACGGCCAGGCGCTGGTCGGCCGGACTGGCCCTCGCCCTGGCCGGCCCGTCCCTGGCGGCCGGCACGATTACCGAACAGCGGATCTGGAGCGAAGGCGATCGGTACCTGATTCATGTCGAGATCGTGCTCGACGCCCCGGCCGATCGCGTCCGTGCGCGACTGACCGACTACGATCACCTGCACCGCCTCAGCGACACGATCCGGGAGAGCCGGCTGCTGGACGCCGATCCGCCCCGCTACACCGTGCGCTTGCGCAGCCGCGGCTGCATCGGGATCTTCTGCCGCGACCTGGAACAGGTGCAGGCCGTCACGGAGCGGGACGACGGCTTCATTCTCGTGGAGGATCTGCCCGGCCGGAGCGACTTTCGCGCCGCGCGGGCCGTCTGGCGGATCTCGGCTGCCGGCACGGATCGAAGCCGGGTATCCTACAGCGCCGAACTCCTGCCGGACTTCTGGATCCCGCCGCTTCTGGGACCACCCCTGTTTCGCGATCGCCTGGCCCGGGAGACCCGGCAACTTCTGGACAATCTGGAACGCCTGGCCCGTGAAACCCCTTGATGCCGACACCCTGCTTGCCTGGTTCGATGCCCACGGCCGGCACGACCTGCCCTGGCAGCATCCGCGCACGCCCTACCGGGTGTGGATCTCGGAAATCATGCTCCAGCAGACGCAGGTGAACACGGTCATTCCCTACTTCGAGCGCTTCATGCAGCGCTTTCCCGACGTGCATTCCCTCGCCGCTGCCGCGCAAGACGAGGTGCTCGCCCTGTGGAGCGGGCTGGGCTATTACGCCCGGGCGCGCAACCTGCATCGCGCGGCGCGACACATTGTTGAACGGCATGACGGAAGGTTCCCGACCACGCTCGAGGCCTGGCTGGCCCTGCCCGGCATCGGCCGCTCCACCGCCGGCGCCATCCTGGCCCAGGCCTTCGATCAGCGTCAGCCGATCCTGGATGGCAACGTGCGCCGGGTGCTGGCCCGCTACCATACCATCGACGGCTGGCCCGGCGACCGGGCGGTGCAGGACCGGTTGTGGCAACGGGCCGAAGCCGCCATGCCTCACCGGCGCATCGCCGACTACACCCAGGCCATCATGGATCTGGGCGCCACCGTCTGCACCCGCCAGCCGGACTGCACCCGCTGCCCGCTGGCCGAGGGCTGCCGGGCACACGCCACGGGCCATCCCCAGGCCTGGCCCGGCCGGAAGCCGCGCAAGGCGCTGCCGGTAAGACGCACCGCCATGCTCATCCTGCGCGACGCCGACGGGCGGATCCTGTTCGAACGGCGCCCCCCGGCGGGGATCTGGGGCGGCCTGTGGTCCCTGCCCGAGTGCCCGGTGAACGAGAGCGTGCCTCGTCACTGCCGGGAACGGCTGGGCGTATGCGTGGACCATCTCTCGGCAGGCGCCACCTTTCGCCACACCTTCAGCCACTTTCATCTGGACATCGTGCCGGTACATGGCCGGATTGATGATGCGCCTGCACTGCGGGAAGGTGGCACCCATGTCCTTTCCCCGCCCGACGAACCGCCTGGCGGGCTGCCTACGCCGGTCCGGCGTCTGTTGCGACAGCCATGATGAACGAGGCCGCCCGTTGGGCGGCCTCGTACCGATGTCCTGATGTTTCTCAGGGAATCGTTGTGGTTGGCAAGTCCTCCCACCGAACCGTCTTGCTGTCATCGGCGGTGCCATCGATCGGATTGATGTCCCAGGAGAGGGTGACATTCTGTCCGTCCGATACGGCATCCAGTTGTACCCAGGCATCGTTGGCACCGGTGATCCGCAGACTGCCCACGGTCGGATTGGTAAAGTATCCCGTCGACTGGAACGGTACACGCGTCTGCACGATCACGGTGCCGCCGATGTCGGTCGAGGACAGGGTAAAATCGGCCGAATAGGTCCGGCTGGGGCTGGCCGAATCAAAATCTTCCCAAAAATCGAAATCACGCAGCATGAGCTGACGTGCCCCTTCACTGAACACGACCCGGGTTCCGTACACACGACTACTCATGACCGTGCCCGTCTGGCTTTGCTCGAAA
>JALVBM010000051.1 GCA_027010665.1 Chromatiales bacterium | reverse complement strand
GGCCGAATCAAAATCTTCCCAAAAATCGAAATCACGCAGCATGAGCTGACGTGCCCCTTCACTGAACACGACCCGGGTTCCGTACACACGACTACTCATGACCGTGCCCGTCTGGCTTTGCTCGAAATTCATGCCGCCGGCGCCCCGGAAACTCGCACCGGTACTCTTGTCACGAACGGTCACGTCGAAGCTCACGCGCCCGGCCATGGCATAGTCCGTCATCAGCGCGGGATCACCGCTGAAGCTATCGATGTTCATGCTCAGGCTGCCCGACGTGACGTCAGTACCTTGATCACAATTGTTGAAACGGAGTTCGTAGCGATCGCCGGGCGAAAGCTTATTCGAATCCTGCTGGTTCGCGGTCATGGTGATTGAGCCACTGACTGAACAGGCCAGCGTCTGGCTCGTGGTGACGCCTGCCGGCAACGCTTCGGTGGCATTGAAGCGGGGCAGAAGGTTCACCGCCCGCCGGACCTGTTCATTCAGACCCGGCAGTGACGTTCCACCAGCGGGACGGGTCTGGACCGCCGTGGGCGTGCCGTCTACCACGCCACTCGGATTGAAGGACAGGGCATCGATATTGCTCCAGACATCTCCGGCCACCGATCCGGCATCGGTTGTCGTGAGATCGACAATGGCCGTGGGACCGGTATAGGTCAATGCACCGGTGGTATCCGAACCGCTGTCACCACCGCCACAGGCTACAAGCCCCAGCAAAACGGTCACCATCACGACGGGGGAAAGGATCCCCCTTATGGAAATATTCATTGAAACTCCCTCCCTGATTGAACGACAACTCAATGAAGTGCGATCATAGCCTGATCATCTGCCACAAATGCCAAACCGGTCACACTTTTACCAGCCCAGCGGGCGCCAGAAGGGCAGCGCCAGCCAGGACACGGTTTCCACACCCTCGGCCACGTCACTCGCCGGCAGACCGAACGCCCAGGACACGGTCACGCTGCGGGCGTCCGGCTCGGCATCCAGCCGCATCCAGGCGCCGCCGGCGCCATGGATAAGCAGACTGCCCCGCCAGGGATACTGGCCGTCGCGGGTGAAGGACGCCAGGGTGCTCACGTCGATGTACCCGCCGAGGGTCGTGGAATACAGCACAAAGTCGGCATCCTGGGTGCGCGCCAGGCCATCATCACGAAGAAGGAAATCGAAGTCGGCCAGCAGGAACTGTTCTCCTTCGTAGCGCAGGTACAGCTCCGACCCGCTGGCCCGGACCCGGCGCACGCCGGCGATCCATGTCTCTTCGAAGCGGATGGCACCGTCCTGCAAACCGTGGTTGCCATCTGTCATGGTGGTGAAGGTCAGGGCCTCGAACCGTGTCACCCCGGCCAGGCGATAGTCGGTCTCGCCCCACACCCCGCTGGCTTCCCCGATGTCCACCACCACGCGGCCGTCGAGGACAGTATCGCCTTCCTCGCAGTCGACGAAGTCGAGGATGTAGCGATCCCCGGGCGATACGGCGCCGGGCATGGCCTGATCCGCCGTCCAGCGGATCCCGCCACGCCCGCAATCCAGCCAGCTCTGATGCACCACCCCGGCCGGCAACCGGCTGGTATCGGCACGCAATCGCGGCAGAATCGCCAGCACCTGCTGCAGATGCGCCAGCGGTCCGCCAGCGTTCTTCGCCGTCATCCCGCCCTCTGCCGCAACGGTCTGGCTGGTGACCGGCAACTCGCC
This sequence comes from Chromatiales bacterium, assembly GCA_027010665.1. GTDB lineage: Bacteria > Pseudomonadota > Gammaproteobacteria > UBA6429 > Thiohalophilaceae > JALSSV01. The sequence goes on along the minus strand of JALVBM010000051.1, from coordinate 965 downwards.
CAGCATGCCGGACACATCCACATCCAGGCCATCGAGCATGTCGAAGGCCTGCCAGGCGACCGGACCGGCATTGCCGCCATCGAGCACAACCGGCGCCGTCGGTCCTGTGTACTCCAGCCCGGCCTCCTCCACGGTGACACAGCCGCCCAGGGCCAGCGTGGCGAGCACCAGCAGGCTGCCGACCACCCTTTCGAATCGTCCATCACGCATGATCCGCTCCTCGTGTTCCGGGGCGCCCGGGCTTGCCGACCCGCCGGCGCCGTGACAGGATGCCCGGGCCGCCTATCCCCCATGGGCGATGTCGTACGACCCGCTCTGTCACGTATGCTGCGCGGCAATGCCTGAACCGACCCTGAACGCCCGCACGGCGTCGAACGAATTGCGAGGAGAGTTCCCATGACCCGAATGGTGCACTGCGTGAAACTGGGCAAGGAGGCCGAGGGCCTCGACCGCCCCCCCTATCCCGGCGAGCTGGGCCAGCGGATTTTCGAGAACGTGTCCAAGGAAGCCTGGCAGCAATGGCTGCGCCAGCAGACCATGCTGATCAACGAATACCGCCTGACCCCCATCAACCCCGAACACCGCAAGCTGCTCGAGGACGCCATGGAGAAATTCTTCTTCGGCGAAGGCGGCGACACCCCACCCGAGGGCTACAAACCGGAATGACCCCGGCTTGACGGGGGACGGGCATTTGGGTCTAATACGCGGCTCGAATCAGTAGCGAGGAACTAGGAACGAGGGACTAGGAAAAACATTTGTGCCCGCCTTCGATTAAGGCGCATGCAAGATGTTGGTTGGCCATATGATCCCCGATAAAAATCTTTATCGGAACCGATCACCAGTGTTTTCCCAGTCCCTCGTTCCTAGTACCTCGTCCCTGATTTCCCGGCCGGGTAGCTCAGTTGGTAGAGCAGGGGATTGAAAATCCCCGTGTCGGCAGTTCGATTCTGTCCCCGGCCACCATC
>JALVBM010000050.1 GCA_027010665.1 Chromatiales bacterium | reverse complement strand
TCACCCAGACCACACTGTCCATGGACGACACGGCCGATGTCATCGACGCCCTGCGAGCCCGTTTCCCGGCCATTCAGGGGCCACGCAAGGACGATATCTGCTACGCCACCCAGAATCGTCAGGATGCGGTCAAACGCCTGGCCCGGGATTGCGACCTGGTGCTGGTCGTGGGCTCGGCCAACAGTTCCAATTCCAATCGTCTCCGTGAGGTTGCGATTCGACAGGGCGCTGCTGCCTACCTGATAGACGATGCCAGTGACATTCGGCCTGAGTGGTTGTCCGGTTGTCGTCGGGTTGGCGTGACGGCAGGGGCTTCGGCCCCGGAAATCCTTGTCGAGGAGGTCATCGAAACCCTGAAGAAACGGGGCGGTCGGGTGATCAACCAGAATATGGCCGAACCTGAAACGGTAACCTTTTCGTTGCCGAAGGCGTTGCGATAACGCGGTCAGGCCGGATTTGTTCGCGAGGGGTTATTCACCCCAGCAACGACGAACCGTAGCTGCACCGGTGATGCCACGGGTGCCGAGGTGGTCGAGGGTCAGGGCACCGCAATCGGGATCTGCAAATGGCGGGATCGGTGTTGCCGTCAGAACGAAACTGTTTGCCGTCGAGGTTACCGTCAGGGTGTAGTAGTTCTGGCAAGTGGTCAGGTTGCTCTGGTAACCCCGGGACGAAACACACTGACTTGGTGGCGCATTAACGGCATTTGGCCGGAAATTTGCCAGAGCATTTGCCGCTGTTGCATCGTCGGCAGGGTAACTCCCGTTGTCGGAGCGGAAACTGACCAATGCCTGACGGGCAGAGGTCAGTGCCACATGTGCGTCCGATCGGGCCTTTTTCAGGCTCTGGTTCTGAAAAAGTGGCCAGGCGACTGCCGCCAGGATACCGATGATGGCTACGGTGACGACCATCTCAATCAGGGTAAAACCCCGCGTTTTGGATTGATGTCGGGAATCCATGTCTTCTCCTGGCCGAAGGCTATTTCAGCAGAATGATCCGCTGAACCTCGTTCCGCTTGTTCAGTTCCAGTTTCACCGGCGTGCCCTTGCCAATGTGAAAGGCCGAGACGACCTTTCCCTTCCGATCGACCACGACGAAGTCCGGGGCGAGCCGACGCGCAAAGTCCATGATGACGATTTCGCGCGATTTTACCGAAAAGCTATCGACGGGGCCCTCCATGCCGATCCGGGGACGTGATGTGTTGGGCGCGGCGAGCGCGCCGGTCATCATCATGGCCAGCAAGAAGCCAAGCAGGGCCCGGGACGGTTGTTCGAAAACGCGCATGGTC
>JALVBM010000049.1 GCA_027010665.1 Chromatiales bacterium | reverse complement strand
TGGTAGCGGGGGCTGGATTCGAACCAACGACCTTCGGGTTATGAGCCCGACGAGCTACCAGACTGCTCCACCCCGCATCAGTGTGGTGCGCATTCTATCAGCCCTGCAGGATTTTTCAAGGGCGTTCAGCCAGTTAAACGTGATGAACGCACAGGTCGACGCCATTTCCAATATTGTTCGTATGGTCTTTTCTTCGCCGGCGCATTGCAATGGGCCATGTTGCAGTTTGCATACAGACAGCCGCGCTCATTGAGCGTTCGCGCTCCATCTTTTTGTTTTTATTGATATTTTCGTTATGGCATCGATATTGCTAGTGGTTTTGTACCAAAGAACCATTACCTGGTGTCCAACACAAGGAGTTTCCATTCATGCAACCCCAACGTCGAACCCTGCTCCAGGCAAGCATGGCGGTCGGCACCGTGGCACTTGCTGCCGGTGCGGGCCTGCTCTCGCCCCGGGCCGTGCTTGCCGCCTGGCCGAAACAGGCCTTCGAGGCGCGCAAGCTGCCCGAGGCCCTGAACGCCCTGCTGGGCAACGCCCAGGCAAGCAACAGCGACCAGGTCACCGTCAAGGCCCCGGACATCGCCGAGAACGGTGCCGTCGTCTCGGTCACCGTCACGACTACCCTGCCCAACGTGGAAAGCATCTCGGTATTCGTGCCGGTGAACGCCTTTCCACTGGCCGCCAGTTATGAATTGTCGGACGTCACCGACGGTTTCGTGACCGGGCGCATCAAGATGGCCAAGACCTCGGATGTGATCGCCGTGGTCAAGGCCGGTGGCAAACTCTATAGCGCCAAGAAGGGGGTCAAGGTGACTCTCGGCGGCTGCGGCGGATAAGGGAGACGAGGCAGACATGAAAAACAAGATGAAAATTCGCGCGTGGATGGACAAGGACAAGACCATGGTCAAGGCCATCATCTTCCATCCCATGGAAACCGGCATGCGCAAGGACAAGAAGACCGGCAAGAAGATCCCCGCCCACTTCATCACCGAGGTCAACTGCGTGCACAACGGCAAGACCGTCCTCAAGTGCCTGTGGGGGCCCGGGGTCTCGAAGAACCCGTTCATTTCCTTCCGCTTCAGCGGTGCCAAGGCCGGCGACACGCTGAAGATTTCCTGGGTCGACAACAAGGGCAACAGCGGCAGCAAGGAAGCCAAGATCAGCGCCTGACGATCCGACGATTTCTCCCTTGTGGTCCGGCGTACTCCTTGTGGGTACGCCTTTTTTTTGCGTGGGAATTGCGATTGGTGTCTGGCAGTGTTGGTGCAATACGCGGCGCTATTGCACCCT
>JALVBM010000048.1 GCA_027010665.1 Chromatiales bacterium | reverse complement strand
GCAGGGCCGAGCGGGTCACCTTGGTGGGATCCAGGATGCCCATCTCGAGCATGTCGCCGAATTCCTCGGTGGCGGCGTTGAAGCCGAAGCTGTCCTTGCCTTCCTTCACCCGGTTGACGACCACGGAGGCCTCGCCACCGGCGTTGTTGACGATCTGGCGCAGCGGCTCTTCCATGGCGCGGCGGGCGATGTCGATGCCGACGTCCTGATCGTGGTTGTCACCCTTGAGGTCGGCAATGGCCTGCAGGGCGCGGATCAGGGCCACGCCACCGCCGGGAACCACGCCCTCTTCCACCGCAGCGCGGGTGGCGTGCAGGGCGTCCTCGACGCGGGCCTTCTTTTCCTTCATTTCCACTTCGGTGGCGGCACCGACCTTGATCACGGCTACACCGCCGGCCAGCTTGGCTACGCGCTCCTGCAGCTTCTCACGGTCGTAGTCGGAGGAGGTCTCCTCGATCTGGGCGCGGATCTGCTGCACGCGGGCTTCGATGTCGGCGGGCTTGCCGGCACCGTCGATGATGGTGGTCTCTTCCTTGGAGACCACGACCTTCTTGGCGGAACCCAGCTCGTTGAGGGTGGCCTTCTCCAGCGACAGGCCCACTTCCTCGGAGATTACGGTACCGCCGGTGAGGATGGCGATGTCCTGCAGCATGGCCTTGCGGCGATCGCCGAAGCCCGGGGCCTTCACGGCGGCGACCTTGACGATGCCGCGCATGTTGTTGATCACCAGGGTGGCCAGGGCTTCGCCTTCCACGTCCTCGGCGATGATCAGCAGCGGCTTGCCGGCCTTGGCCACGGCTTCCAGCACGGGCAGCAGATCACGGATGTTGGAGATCTTCTTGTCGTGCAGCAGGATGAAGGGATCTTCCAGCTCGGCCGTCATGTTCTGCTGGTTGTTGACGAAGTAGGGCGAGAGGTAGCCGCGATCGAACTGCATGCCCTCGACCACGTCCAGCTCGTTGATCAGGCCGGAGCCTTCTTCCACGGTGATCACGCCTTCCTTGCCCACCTTGCTCATGGCCTCGGCGATGATGTCGCCGATCTCCTTGTCGGAGTTGGCGGAGATGGAGCCCACCTGGGCGATGGCCTTGTCGTCGGCGCAGGGCTTGGAGATCTTCTTCAGCTCCTCGACGGCGGCGTTCACGGCCTTGTCGATGCCGCGCTTGAGATCCATCGGGTTCATGCCGGCGGCCACGGCCTTCATGCCCTCGGTGAAGATGGACTGTGCCAGCACGGTCGCGGTGGTGGTGCCGTCACCGGCCACATCGGAGGTCTGGGAAGAGACTTCCTTCACCATCTGGGCGCCCATGTTCTCGAACTTGTCGGCCAGTTCGATTTCCTTGGCCACGGACACGCCGTCCTTGGTGATGGTGGGCGCGCCGAAGCTCTTGTCGAGCACCACGTTGCGGCCCTTGGGACCCAGGGTCACCTTGACCGCGTTGGCCAGGATGTTCACGCCAGCCAGCATCTTGTGGCGGGCTTCATCGGCGAAACGGACTTCTTTTGCACTCATGGTTTGTTTCCCTCTGTAATCTGGTTGAATTCGTGGTGATTAGTCTTCGATGACACCCATGATGTCTTCTTCGCGCATGACCAGGAGCTCCTCGCCATCCACCTTGACCTCGGTGCCGGCGTACTTGCCGTACAGCACCTTGTCACCGACCTTGACGTCGAGGGGGCGCAGCTCGCCGTTCTCCAGCAGCTTGCCGTTGCCCACGGCAATCACTTCGCCCTGGATCGGCTTCTCCGCGGCGGTATCGGGGATGACGATGCCACCGGCGGTGGTGTGCTCTTCCTCCATGCGACGAACGATCACGCGATCATGCAAGGGACGGATCTTCATGTTTTGTCTCTCCTGAACGATTGTCTTTTCAAATGGGTTTCGGGAACCGGCCTTCCCTGCGGGAGGGCCGAAAAATGCGGGTTCGAGCGCCGTTGTTAGCACTCGGTTTTGGTGAGTGCCAATGATAGCGGCGCTTTTGGCCCTGTCAAGTTGCCGCTGTGAATGGGGACGGGGTGGCGGATTTCAAGGACGCGGCCGGCAGGATGCCGCCAGAAAACCGGCAAGCGATTGATATACGGGGATTTATTATTTGTCACGACCGGGTGGGTGATCCGGCTCGCTGCGGCCGACCACCTCGCCCTCGATGGTCCGCGGCCCCGGTCCGGTACCACCGGCCCCGGCGGACGGGCCCGGCGGGAACCCGCCGCCCATCAGGCCCTTGCGGATCAGCCAGTAGGCCGCCTGCCGGCGCAGGGGCGGCACCAGCAGCAGGAAACCGATGGCGTCGGTGACGAAACCGGGGGTCAGCAGCAGGGCGCCGGCGACCAGCAGCATCAACCCTTCGAGCAGCTCGACGGCGGGCAGCCGGCCCTGCTCGAGGCTCCGCTGGACGCGGTTGAGGGTCGAGAGGCCCTGCACCCGCAGCAGGGCGGCACCGAGCACCGCGGTGAAGACCACGAAGAACACGGTCCAGCCGGCCCCGATCACCTTGCCGACCTGGATCAGGAAGTAGATTTCCACCAGCGGCACCAGCAGAAACAGAAGGAACAGGTAACGGAAGACGGGCATGGCAGGTTGCAAGGGCGGGGACGGGATTGGGCATTATACCTTTTCGCCTATCCCGGGTACTGCTATCTTTCCCCGCATGCCGGAGCGCCGCTACCAGCTCGTCCTCAGCACCTGCCCGGATCGGGAGACGGCCGAACGGCTTGCCGAGGTACTGGTGGAACAGCGGCTGGCCGCCTGCGTGAACATCGTACCGGGGCTGACCTCCGTCTACCGCTGGCAGGGCCGGATCGAGAAGGATCCGGAGCTGTTGCTGCTGATCAAGACCGAGGCCGGCCGCTTCGAGGCGCTGGCCCGGACCCTCCGCGACCATCATCCCTATGAACTTCCGGAAGTGGTCGCGGTCACGCTTTCCAATGGTTCCGCCGATTATCTGAACTGGATCACCACGACCCTGGACGAGGCCCCATGATTACAACCACAATAATGAAAAGGTTTCTGTTCTCCCTGCTGATGCTGCTGCCCCTGGCGGCCACCGCCAGCCACGGCAGCGACGAGGAACTGCTGCCCCCTGACGAGGCCTTCCCGTTCGCCGCCGCGGTCGAGGGCGACACCCTCAGGCTGGAGTGGAACACCCACAAGGGCTACTACCTCTACAAGGACAAGATCCGGCTCTCCACCGACACCCCCGGCGTGCGCATCGAGCCGCCCGCCCTGCCCGCCGGCGAGGTCAAGGACGACGAGTTCTTCGGCCGCCTCGAGGTCTATCACCAGCCGGTCAGGGCCACGGCCCGCATCATTCGTGAAGATCCGAACGTTCAGGCATTCACCCTCACTGCCCGTTTCCAGGGCTGCGCCGACGTCGGCGTATGCTATCCGCCCATCACCAGGACCCTGAAGCTCGCCCTGCCAGCCGGGGCAGCCGCCTCCGCGGCCGTCGAGAAACTGGGTGCCCTCGGCCAGTCGCTCGGCGCCACGCCACCGGCCCACGATCCCAACGAACCGCTGGATCCGGATCAGGCCTTCGTCTTCACTCTCGACGTGGCCGATCCCGACACCCTCGTCGCCCGCTGGACCATCGCGCCCGACTACTACATGTACCGGGACAAGATCCGTATCCGCAGCACGGATCCTGATGTGCGCATCGGCCAGCTCGAACTGCCGCCGGGCGAGAAGAAACAGGACGAGTTCTTCGGTGAAATCGAGGTCTATCACGGCAACCTGGAAGTGAAGGTGCCGCTGATCCGCACCAGCGGGGAAGCGAAGGACGTGAGCTTCGAGGTCCGCTATCAGGGCTGTGCGGAAAAGCTCGGGATCTGCTACCCGCCCATCAAGAAACAGTTCCTGCTCTCGCTGCCGGCCACCACCGCCACCCCGGGTGCGGCCGTGCCGCCGCCGGAAGAAGCCGCCCCGCTGGCCCCCGAGCATCCGGTTCCGGCCAGCGAACAGGACCGCATCGCCCAGTCGCTGGCCAGCGGCACGACCTGGCTGGTGATCCTCACCTTCTTCGGCTTCGGTCTGCTGCTGGCCTTCACGCCCTGCGTGTTCCCGATGATTCCCATCCTCTCCAGCATCATCGTCGGCCAGGGTGAGAACATCACCACCCGCCGGGCCTTCACCATGTCGCTGGTCTATGTGCTGGCCATGGCCCTCACCTACACCGCCGCCGGCGTGATTGCCGGTATGGTGGGCGAGAACGTGCAGGCGGCCTTCCAGAACCCCTGGGTGCTGGTGAGCTTTGCCCTGGTCTTCGTGCTGCTGGCCCTGTCCATGTTCGGTTTCTACGATCTGCAGATGCCCGCCGCCCTGCAGAGCAAGTTCACCGAGGTGAGCAACAAGCAGAAGGGCGGCACCCTGACCGGTGTGGCCATCATGGGCTTCCTCTCCGCCCTCATCGTCGGCCCCTGCGTGGCCGCGCCCCTGGCCGGCGCCCTCATCTACATCAGCCAGACCGGCGATGCCGTGCTCGGCGGCATCGCCCTGTTCGCCCTGAGCATGGGCATGGGCGCACCGCTCATCGCCATCGGCACCTCGGCCGGCAAGCTGCTGCCCAAGGCCGGGCCATGGATGGACGCCATCAAGGCCGTGTTCGGCGTCCTGCTGCTGGCCGTGGCCATCTGGATGCTGGAACGCATCCTGCCCGTGGCCGTGATCATGTTCCTGTGGGGCACGCTGCTGATTGTCTCCGCCGTCTATCTCAAGGCGCTGGATCCGCTCGACCCGCAGGGCAGCGGCTGGCAGAAGCTGTGGAAGGGTGTGGGCGTGATCCTGCTGATCCTCGGCACCTTCGAACTCATCGGCGCCTTCGCCGGCGCGAAGGACTACATGCGGCCGCTGCACGGAATCGCCGGCGGCGGCGTCATGGTCGCCGGTGCACCCGTCCAGGAACAGGAACTGCACTTCAAGCGCATCAAGACGGTGGACGACCTGGATCGGGAGCTGAAGAAGGCCTCCGCAGAGGGACGGATGGTAATGCTCGACTTCTATGCCGACTGGTGCATCTACTGCAAGGACTTCGAGAAATACGTGTTCACCGATCCGCGGGTGATCCGGGCACTCGAGAACGTCGTTCTGCTGCAGGCAGACGTGACCGAGAACGACGATGCCGACAAGGCCCTGCTCAAGAAGGTAAAGGTTACCGCACCCCCGGCCATCCTGTTCTTCGATACCCGCGGCCGGGAACTGCGTGATTACCGCCTGGTCGGTTCCATGAAGGCCGATGAGTTCCTGGCCCATGTGAACAAGGTACTCGCCGCCGGTCAGCGCAAGTGAACCGTCGCATACTCATCGCCGTGCTGATGATCGCCATTGGCGCCGGTGGCGGCGTGCTCTACCAGCGCTGGCAGGCCGGACAGACGGCCACGCCCGCGTCCGCCACGGCCAGCGCCGCCCAGGCACCTGCGGAACGGCCGAAGGCCAACGAGCGGCGTCCCGACTTCACCCTGCCCGACGTGGAAGGGAAACCCCGTTCCATCGGCGAGTGGGACGGCAAGGTCATCGTGCTCAACTTCTGGGCCACCTGGTGCCCGCCCTGCGTGCGCGAAATCCCGGCCCTGCAACAGCTCTACGAAACCTACCAGGACAAGGGTCTGGTGGTCGTGGGCGTAGCCCTCGACACCACCCAGTCGGTAATCGACTTCATCGATCCCCAGGGGGTGGAATACCCGGTGCTGATCGCCGATCAGGAAGGCCCGGCCCTCACCTCGCAATACGGCAACCGCCTCAACGTGCTGCCCTATACGGTGGTCATCGATCGCCAGGGCAACATCGTCTACCGCCA
>JALVBM010000047.1 GCA_027010665.1 Chromatiales bacterium | reverse complement strand
GGTGACATGATCAGATGCCCTTGAGTGCGGTGCCGAGGGACTGCAGGTAGGCGATCACGGCATCGATCTCCTTCTTGCCCTCGAGTTCCTTCGGCGCATTGGCGATCTGCTCATCCGAGTACGGATGACCGAGATAGCGCAGGCCTTTCATCTTGGCCTGGATATCGCTGGCGTCGAGGTCGTTCTCGGCCAGCCACCAGTAGGACGGCATGATCGACTCGGGCACCACGTCGCGCGGGTTGATCAGGTGCGCGCGGTGCCAGTCGTCGGAGTAACGGCCGCCGACACGGTGCAGATCCGGACCGGTACGCTTGGAACCCCACAGGAACGGACGGTCGTAGATGAACTCGCCGGCGGTGGAGTAATGGCCGTAGCGCTCGGTCTCGGCGCGGAAAGGGCGCACCATCTGCGAATGACAGCCGACGCAGCCTTCACGGATGTAGATATCGCGGCCGGCCAGCTGCAGCGGCGTATAGGGCTTGAGGCCTTCCACCGGCAGCGTGGTGCTCTTCTGGAAGAACAGGGGAACGATCTGCACCAGGCCGCCGACGCTGATGACGACGATGGTCAGGATGATCAGCAGACCGAGGTTCTTTTCGACTTTTTCTTGAACTGACATGGAATGATTTCTCCTAGTGAGCCGCGGGCACGGGAACCTGGGCGGTCGCCGGGGTGGCGCCCTTGATGGTCTTCCAGATGTTGTAGGCCATGATCAACATGCCGGTCACGAAGAAGACGCCGCCCGTGAAGCGGATGACATAGAACGGGTGCATGGCCTGGACCGACTCGACGAAGCTGTAGGTCAGGGTGCCGTCGTCGTTGACCGCACGCCACATCAGGCCCTGCATGACACCGGAGATCCACATCGAGGTGATGTACAGCACCACGCCGATGGTGGCGATCCAGAAATGGGTCTCGATCAGGCGGGTACTGTAGATCTCGCGATTGAACAGCCGCGGAATCAGGTAGTACAGAGAGCCGATGGAGATGAAGGCCACCCAGCCCAGAGCGCCGGAGTGTACGTGACCCACGGTCCAGTCGGTGTAGTGGGACAGGGCGTTGACGGTCTTGATAGCCATCATCGGACCCTCGAAGGTGGACATGCCGTAGAAGGATACCGCAACGATGAGGAACTTCAGGATCGGATCTTCACGCAGCTTCTCCCAAGCACCGGAGAGAGTCATGATGCCGTTGATCATGCCGCCCCAGGAAGGCGCCAGCAGGATCAGGGACATGACCATGCCGAGGGACTGGGTCCAGTCCGGCAGGGCGGTGTAGTGCAGGTGGTGCGGGCCGGCCCAGATGT
>JALVBM010000046.1 GCA_027010665.1 Chromatiales bacterium | reverse complement strand
GCCAGCCGGTGCCTGGCGCGCCCGGCTTCATCCTGCAGCAGCGCATGCTGCAGCCCGACAGCGTGCTGCTGGAGAAGATCCGCTACGGCGTGAATGCCATGCCCGGTTACCAGGGCATCCTCGACAATTCGATGATCCTCGACCTCATCGCCTACATGAGAACCCTGCAATGATGCCCGTTCCGTTTCGCCCGTTGTGGCTGTTGCTGCTGCTGACGGTCCTTGCCGCCTGCGACCGCAACCCATCTGTTCCGAAGACCGAAGACGCGGTGGGGCGCACCGTGGATCTGGTGGCGCACCCCTGGCGGGTCGCGGATACCTTCCAGGTCGGCAACAACGTCTTCGTGCGCTCCCTGACCGTGGAGCCGGCCACCCGCAGCCTGTGGGTCGGCACCTCGGTCGGTGTGTTGCAGGTGGATCTCGACACCTATGCCATGCGCAACACCTTCACCCGCAAGGATGGCCTGGCCAACGAATACGTGTTCGCCATCGGCGTCGATCCCCAGGGCTACAAGTGGTTCGGCACCAACGGCGGCGGCGTCTCGCGCTACAAGGCCGGGCAGTGGAAGACCTACTTTCCCCTGCACGGCCTGGCCGACTACTGGATCTACGCCTTCACCGCCCAGCGCAACGGCACCTGGTGGATCGGCACCTGGGCCGGCGCCAATGCCTGGGATCCGCAGACCGAGACCTTCACCACCTATGTCAAGGAACTCGTCAACGAGTGGGTCTATGGACTGGGCGTGGACAGCCGCGACCGCGTCTGGTTCGGCACCGAGGGCGGCGTTTCCATGTACGACGGTCAGCGCTGGCGAAGCTGGACCCACGCCGACGGCCTCGGCGCCGAGAACTACGAGAACCTGGCGCCGAGCCGCAACACCGGCCTCGGCACCCGCAGCCGGCACGATCTCAGTCTCATGCGCCAGGGCAGGGAAACCTACAATCCCAACTACGTGTTCGCCATCTGGGTGGACCCGCAGGACAACGTCTGGGCCGGCACCTGGGGCGGCGGCGTGAGCCGTTACGACGGCCGCCAATGGACGAGCCTGTCCCGGCGCGACGGCCTGGCGGGCAACGTGGTCTACAGCATCGTCCAGGATGCCGACGGCACGTTCTGGTTCGGCACCGACAAGGGCGTCAGCCGCTACGACGGCCAGGACTGGCAGACCTTCGACAGGTCCACCGGGCTGCTCGACAACCACGTCTATGCCCTGGCGGTGTCTCCCGACGGTGACGTCTGGGCCGGCACCAAGGGCGGCGTCAACCGGCTCAGCCGCCGCGCCCCGCAACAACCCGCAACGAGGTAACGCACGTGAATACCAAGACTCTGGGGATCGTCATCGTCCTGCTGGTGGCCGTGGCCGCCGGCGCCTACTGGCTCGGCACCCGTCAGGCCGCCTCGCCGCCCGCCGCCACGGCGCACAAGACCACGCCCGCTGCACCGGCGATGCCCGCTGCCCCGCCGAAGCCGGCCGGCCATGCCGTGCTGGACTTCACCCACTTCCGGGTCGGCAACCGCAACGTCAAGGCCATCCTCGCCGACGGCGACGAGATCTGGATCGGCACTTCCGGCGGCGTCATCCGCTACAACCGCAAGAGCGACCAGCATCGCATGTATACCACCAAGACCGGTGGCGCCCTGCTGTCCAACGGCATCTTTCACCTCAGCCGCATCGGCGATCGCATCTTCGTCGGCACCTATGGCGGCGGCCTGTCCATCTACGACAAGGCGAACGACAAGTGGGAGATCCTCAACATCCCCGATGGCCTGGGCGATGCCTTCGTCTACGACGTGCTGCAGACCGCCAACGGCGACATCTGGATCGCCACCTGGTCCGGCGTCAACCGCGTGGTGGGCGGGGCGTTGCACGATCGCAGCAAGTGGGAGCTGTACACCGTCGAGAACACGAAAGGCGGCCTGCCCAACGACTGGGTCTACGGCCTCGCCGCCGGCAAGGATGGCGACGTATGGCTGGCCACCGAAGGCGGGCTGGCCCACTACCGCAACGGCCAGTGGCAGAACTGGAACCACCAGAACGGCCTCGGCGCCGACTACGAGAAGGTCAAGGCCGACATCCGTTTCGCCAACGACCCGGCCCGGGTCTCCAGCCATCACGCCACCCAGAAGAAGGAACAGGGGCTCGAGGGCGTGAACATCGCCTACAACCCCAACTACATCGTCGCCCTGTGGGTGGCGGACGACGGCACCGTGTGGGTCGGCACCTGGGGCGGCGGCCTTGGCCACTTCGACGGCAAGACCTGGAAGAACTACACCGTGGCCGACGGCCTGCCCGCCAATCACATCTTCATGCTCCACGGCGACGATCAGGGAAACCTGTGGATCGGCACCAGCAACGGCCTGTCCCGTTTCGACGGCAAGACCTTCCGCAACTACTCGGTCGCCGACGGGCTGTTCTCGGCCAATGTCTTCTCCATGGACATCGATGCCGACGGGGAATTCTGGATCGGCAGCTATGGCGGCGTCACCCGCGTCCGCGGCCTCCAATGACCGCATGTTTGGAATACCCCATCATGCAGGAGCGGCGCCCTCGCCGCGAACCATGCAGGGACGAGTGGCGAGGGCCGAGGGCCGAGGAAAGACGGGGTTGATTGGCTTCGATGACCTTGTCCCTCGCTTCTCGTCCCTCGGCCCTGTTTATCGCGGCGAGGGCGCCGCTCCTGCATGAAACCCTGAACCCCACCACAAGAAGATCAACACCTGTTCGGAGGTTGCATGAACAAGGCATGGTCACCCGGACGCCGGCTCACGGCGGCGCTGTTCGTTTTCCTGTCTTCCGCCGGTACGGCCCTGGCATCGGATCTTGCCGCGCGCTTCGCCCGCATCGAAGCCAATCCCCGCCTGCATCAGGAAGCCTATGCCGCGGGCAAGGCGCGCGCTACCCTGTGCAGCGTGTGCCATGGTGAGGACGGCAACAGCCGCAAGCCCGAAGTGCCCAACCTTGCCGGGCAGAACCCGTTCTATCTGTGGAAACAGATCGACAACTTCGCCACCGGCCGCCGCCGGAACTTCGTCATGCAGGCCCTGGCGAAGGACTTTACCGACGAGGACAAGATCAACCTGGCCGTGTACTTCGCCGCCAACTCCCCGCGCACCGCCCCCGCCGATCCCCAACGCGCCCCCCGCGGCGCCCGCCTGTTCCGCCAGCACTGCGCCGCCTGCCACGGCCCCGACGCCCGCGGCACCCGCGACTACGCCCGCCTCGCCGGCCAGCGCCGCGAATACCTCATCGCCACCCTCACCGCCTTCCGCGACGGCACCACCCGCCGCCGCAGCAACATCATGACCGCCGAGGTCAAGGCGCTCAGCGACGACGACATCGCCGATCTGGCGGCCTATCTCAGTGCACTCAGATAATGAGGGGCTAGGAACGAGGAACGAGGGACTAGGAAAAGCGGATGCCCGACTTCTACGAGTAGGGTGCGTTCGCGCAGCAACGCACCAACCACTCAGGGCCGAGGGCCGAGGGCCGAGGTACGAGTGACGAGGAAAAGCAGGTGCCCGACTTCTACGAGTAGGGTGCAATAGCGCAGCGTATTGCACCAACAAAGTCAGGGCCGAGTGGTGTGGGCCGAGGCAAACCGG
>JALVBM010000045.1 GCA_027010665.1 Chromatiales bacterium | reverse complement strand
AGGGCCGAGGGCCGAGGTACGAGTGACGAGGAAAAGCAGGTGCCCGACTTCTACGAGTAGGGTGCAATAGCGCAGCGTATTGCACCAACAAAGTCAGGGCCGAGTGGTGTGGGCCGAGGCAAACCGGATTTAACGACTTCGATTGGCCATCACAAGGCCTCGGGGTCGGTGCTCCGCCGATGGTTTTCAAACCAAAAACTTTGCATCATCGGCGCCTTCGCGCCTCTGCGTTGGATTTTTCAACCAACCCCCTCACCCGAACACCGCCCCCGCCTCGAACACCGGCCCGTCCACGCATACCCGTTGCATGCGGGGGCCTTGCGGGGTCTGCACTTCCACCACGCAGCCGGCGCAACCGCCCACGCCGCAGGCCATGAACTCCTCCAGCGAGACCTGGCAGGGCAGGCCGTATTCCGCCGCCATGGCCGCGACCGCCTCGAGCATGGGGTGGGGGCCGCAACTGAACACCTCCACCTCGCTTCGCTGCGCATCGTCCAGCGCATCGAGCCAGTGGCGGGCCAGATCGGTCACGTAGCCCTCGAAGCAGCCGGCATAGCCCTGCAGGCTGGCCAGCCGGCAGGGGATGTTCCATTCCTCCACCAGCGGCATGGTGGCGATCACGCCGTCGGGGATGCCGGGCACCAGAAATTCGGACGGGCGCAGCTCGAAGGGGAAGGGCACTTCCGAGCCGAGGATCATCAGCGGTTTGAAATCGGGATGATGCCGCCGGATCTCGTCGGCCACGAACACCATCGGCGGCATGCCCACGCCGCCACCGATGAGCAGCGGCCGGGGCCGTTCCGAATGCAGCGTGAACGGCCGGCCGATGGGGCCGAGCACGCTCAGCGTCTCGCCCACCTGGCGCTCGGCCAGCAGGGCAGTGCCCTCGCCGAAGACCTTGAACAGGAACTCCACCTCGCCCGCGGCCGGATGCACCCGCAGCAGGGAAATGGGCCGGCGCATGGGCCGCAGGGGATGCACGGTGATGTGGGCAAAACTGCCGGCCCGGGCCGTCGCCGCCATCTTCGGCGCCTTCACGCGCAGCCAGTACTGATCGCCCTCGTAGGCCTGGCGGGCGAGGATTTCGGCGTCTTCGAGAAAGATGGTGTTGCGGTGGGCAGACATGGATGTTGTCCGGCAATGAGGGGAGAACCGATTATACGAGGGTCTGCCGGATCGTGACAGAGCAACCGTTCCCGGTGCGTTTCCGGAAAACCGTGATTCCGGACAACCTCATGTTGCCGGCTTCCGCTACACTGCGGGCTGTCAACCGACGACCACGGAGGCCATCATGACATTTCAACGCCCAATATCCCTGCTGTTCGCCCTGCTGCTCCTGCCGGGGCTGGCTTGCGCGCACAGCTTCGATCCCGCGAACCTCGAAACCGAACTGACCGGCATCCTGGCCAGCGGCGATACGCTGCTTGCCGACATCGATGCCCTCACGCTCACACCGCTGACGCTCGAGACCCGGCTCGCCCGGGTCGAGGACGATCTGGTTGCGCTGCGGGACGAAATCGCCGAGCAATACGCCCTGGTCGACGCCGCTCGCGAGGCGGGCGAGACGTTGAGTGTGGACGCGGACCTGCTGGCCCTGTTGCAGAACCTTTCTGCCCAGCATGCGGCTCTGGCCCAGGGGATCCTGGGGCTGGCCGAACAGGTCGCCACCTTGTCCGCGACCACGGCCGGTTCCGTCATCACTACGGCAGCGCATACGATACTTCGCTTGTCCGATGATATCGGAACCATGGCCGATCGCATTCTCGAGATGGCCGATAAGATCCTGGTCATGGCCGACAACATCGGCATCATGGCCGATCGCATCCTGGCCACCCAGATCATTCAGAACAGCAACATCGCGCTGGTCGTGGATGCCACCCTGCAGAGCCAGCGCAATGCCATCACGCTGATTTCCCTGCTGACCTGAGATTCGGGAGCGGGCAGATGCCGTGTTGCCTCCAGACGCTGTCCGACAGCCTCGGCAACGCCGGGTCTGCCCGCGGCAGCGGGCATGACCGCTCAGGATGCAGGGCGGGCGTCACCGGCAATGCGGGCTCGTGGCCGTGAACCACAAAACTGGTCCTAAGCTGTAACGAAGG
>JALVBM010000044.1 GCA_027010665.1 Chromatiales bacterium | reverse complement strand
TCGGCCACCTTCTGACGGGTCCAGTCCTCGCCCCGGTAGGGCTCGGCGACCGTTTCCAGATATTCGTCGTGATCCCGATCGAAGTAGTAGCGGGCGAAACGATCCACGTCGCTGCCGTTGATGTCCTCGTCCATGCGCGGATACCAGAAATAGCCGGCAAAGACCTCGTCGGCGCCCTGGCCGCTCTGTACCACCTTGACCTCTTGCGAGACCCGTTCGGCCAGCAGGTAGAAGGCCACGGCATCCTGTCCCACCATCGGCTCGGCCATGAAACGCACCGCCTCCGGCAGGCGTGGCAACACCTCGGCGTTGGGGATGTGGTACTTGTGATGACGGGTGCCGTAGCGGGCCACCACCTGATCGGAATACTCGAATTCGCTGCCCTTCTCCTCCGGCTGATCCTCGAAGCCGATAGAGAAGGTGCGCAGCTCGGACACACCCGCCTCGGCCAGCAGCGCCACCAGCAGGCTCGAGTCCAGCCCGCCCGAGAGCAGCACCCCCACCGGCACGTCTGCCACATCGAGCCGCTTGCGCACCGCATCGCGCAGGGCCTCGTGGATCAGATCGGTCCATTCCCGCTCGTCCATCGGCGCCTGCGGGCGTTCGGCGTTCAGGTGCCAGTAGCGACGGGCTTCCCGTCGGCCGTCGGGCGTCAGGGTCAGGCTGGTGCCCGGTTCGAGCTTGCGAATGCCACGCAGGATGGTGCGCGGCGCCGGCACCACGGCATGCAGGGTGAGCTGGTGATGGAGGGCCACCGGATCGATGCCGGTATCCACGCCACCGGCGGCCAGCAGCGCCTGGGTGTTGGAGGCAAACCGCAAACAGCCGTCCTGTTCGCTGTAATACAGTGGCTTGATGCCCATGCGATCCCGCGCCAGGAACAGCCTTTGCGCCTTGCGATCCCAGATGGCGAAGGCGAACATCCCCTGCAGATGTTCGGGGCAGCGTTCGCCCCACTTGTGCCACGCCTTGAGGATCACCTCCGAATCGCCGTCGGTGAAAAAGGCATAACCGTCGGCGATCAGCTCGGCGCGCAGTTCCCGATAGTTGTAGATGGCGCCGTTGAACACCAGGACCAGGTCCAGCACCTCGTCCACCATCGGCTGGTTGGCCCGCTCCGACAGATCGATGATGGCAAGGCGTCGATGCCCCAGCGCCACTGCATCCGCCTGCCACAGCCCCTCGGCATCGGGCCCGCGCCGCGCCAGCCGCGGCAGCATGCGCCGCACCGCCGCCTGCGAGGCGGGGCGATCGTCGAAGCGAATTTCACCGCAAATGCCACACATAAAATCAGTGGCGAGGGACGAGGG
>JALVBM010000043.1 GCA_027010665.1 Chromatiales bacterium | reverse complement strand
ATGCCGGCTTCCAGTGCCTCGGCCACCTTCCACACCCTGCCGAGATCGCGGGCGTAGAAATAGGCCGCCAGGCCAAACTCGGTATCGTTGGCCAGGGCGATGGCCTCGTCCTCGTCGTGAAAGCGGAAGATCGGCGCCACCGGGCCGAAGGTTTCCTCGACCGCCACCCGCATGCTGCGATCGACATCGAGCAGCACCGTCGGCTCGAAGAACTGACCGCCGCGCTCGTGGCGCTTGCCGCCCACGGCTATCCGCGCACCCTTGTCCAGGGCATCGGCGATATGCTGCTCGACCTTCTCCACCGCCGCCTGTTTGATCAGCGGTCCCTGATTGACGCCCTGTTCGTGGGCCTCGCCCACCTGTAGCTTCGCCACCTCGGCGGCGAGCTTTTCGGCGAATTCGTCATACACCGCGTCCTGCACCATCAGGCGATTGGCGCAGACGCAGGTCTGGCCGCTGTTGCGGTATTTCGACGCCATCGCACCCGCGACCGCCGCATCGATATCGGCGTCGTCGAAGACGATGAAGGGCGCGTTGCCGCCCAGCTCCAGGGCCACCTTCTTGACCGTGTCGGCGCATTGCCGCATCAGCAGTTTGCCGACCTCGGTGGAGCCGGTGAAGGAGAGCTTGCGCACCAGGGGGTTGCGCGTCAGTTCGCCGCCCACATCGGCGGGGCGGGATGTCGTGACGACATTGAACACGCCCGCGGGAATGCCCGCCCGCTCGGCCAGTTCCGCCAGGGCCAGCGCCGACAGGGGCGTGTCCTCCGCCGGCTTGACCACCACCGGACAACCGGCGGCGAGCGCGGGCGCGGCCTTGCGCGTGATCATCGCGTTGGGGAAATTCCACGGCGTGATCGCGGCTACCACGCCGATCGGCTGCTTGATGACGATCAGGCGCCGGCCCGGGACGGTGGCGGGAATGACATCGCCGTAGATGCGCTTGGCTTCCTCGGCGAACCACTCGATGAAACTGGCGCCGTAGGCGATCTCGCCCATCGCCTCGGCCATCGGCTTGCCCTGCTCGGCGCTGAGGATGGTGGCCAGGTCCTGCCGGTTTTCCATCACCAGTTCGAACCAGCGACGCAGCAAGGCGGAGCGTTCACTGGCCTGAAGGTCGCGCCACTGCGGCCAGGCGGCATCGGCCGCCTCGATGGCCTCGCGGGCTTGTTCCGCGCCCAGGTCCGGCACCTCGGCAATGACCTGGCCGCTCGCCGGGTCGATCACCGGCATGCGGCTCTCGCCTTCACGCCACTGGCCGTCGATGTAGGCCTGCTGGCGCAGCAGCGCCGGATCCTGAAGTTTCATCGGG
>JALVBM010000042.1 GCA_027010665.1 Chromatiales bacterium | reverse complement strand
ATCGCCACGGGACACTATGCCCGCATCGGCCGGGAGGGTGACCGCTACACCCTCCTGCGGGGCCTTGATTCGGGCAAGGACCAGAGCTATTTCCTCTACACGCTGGGACAGGAACAGCTCGCCCGCAGCCTGTTTCCCGTCGGCGAGCTGGAAAAGCCCCGGGTGCGGCAACTGGCCGCCGAACGTGGCCTTGTGACCAGCGCCAAGAAGGACAGCACCGGGATCTGCTTCATCGGCGAGCGGCATTTCCGGGATTTCCTCAAGCGCTACATCCCGGCCCGGCCCGGCGAGATCCGCACCCCGGAAGGCATGCGTCTGGGCCGGCACGAAGGGCTGATGTACTACACCCTGGGCCAGCGCCAGGGCCTCGGCATCGGCGGGGTGCGCGGCCACGAGGGGGCCACCTGGTACGTGGCCGGCAAGGATCTGGCGGCCAACGTGCTGTGGGTGGTGCCCGGGCACGATCATCCCCTGCTCTTCAGCCGCGAGCTGCGCGCCATCGAACTGCACTGGGTGGCCGGCGAGCCGCCGGCCCTGCCGGCACGGCTCACGGCCAAGACCCGTTACCGCCAGGCCGACGTGCCCTGCCGCATCAAGGCCATCGAGGACGGGACCGCCCGGGTGCGGTTCGACGCGCCCCAGTGGGCCGTCACGCCGGGGCAGTCCGTGGTCTTCTACGATGGCGAGAAGTGCCTCGGCGGCGGCATCATCGACTGGACCGACAACCCCTTGCACACGACATGAGCAGACTGCGCGACAGAACCCTGGCCCTGGCGGGCGTGTTCCAGGCGGCGAGCCTGGTCCGGGACGTGGCCAACCGCGGCATGGCCGATCGCCACGACGTGGAGATGACCCTGCGCACCCTGTTCGTGACCGATCCGCAGGACACCGACGAGGTCTACGGCCGGGTCGAATACCTGCGCACTGGCCTGCAGACGCTCATCGAACAACTCGAAGGCAACAGCGGCAAGCGGGATCTGGAAGTGGCCCGCTACGTGATTGGCCTGCTGCATCTGCAGCGAAAGCTGAAGAAGAACCGGGCCATGCTCCAGCGCGTGGCCGAGGGCATCGAACGCGCCCGCCGCCAGAGCGAACACTACGCCATCGACCACCCCAACGTCATCGCCAACCTGGCCGACACCTACACCGAAACGATCTCCACCCTGCAACCCCGCATCATGGTCTCCGGCGAACACCAGCACCTGTCCAACACCGACAACGCCAACCTCATTCGCGCCCTGCTCCTCGCCGGCATCCGCTCCGCCGTCCTCTGGGACCAGCTCGGCGGCAGCCGCTGGCAGATCCTCTTCCAGCGCAAACGCTTCGTCGAAGAGGCGCGGCGAATCCTGGACGAGGAAATCCGGCGGCACTTTCACTGAAACGGGCCATGATTCCAGGCTGCTGGAAATAACACGGAGGGCACGGAGACAC
Organism: Chromatiales bacterium; assembly: GCA_027010665.1. Taxonomy (GTDB): domain Bacteria; phylum Pseudomonadota; class Gammaproteobacteria; order UBA6429; family Thiohalophilaceae; genus JALSSV01. The sequence goes on along the minus strand of JALVBM010000042.1, from coordinate 16,828 downwards.
GGAGGACACGGAGTGGTGACAGGTCTTTGGCAAGGGAAGAATTTGGCTATGTGCTTGAAATACAGCATATATTATCTGTTCAACTCAACAATCGCATACCTCCGTGCCCTCCGTGTCTCCGTGCCCTCCGTGTCTCTCCCACCCCACCCACGAAAAACTGCCCCTCCGTTTCGCGTATAATCCGCGCCTGTTTCGCTCCCGGCCCGACCCGAAGGAGAATCCATGAGCAACAGCTTCAATGCCCGTGACCGGCTCGAGGCCGGCGGCAAGTTCTATGAAATCTACCGGCTCGATGCCGTACCCGGCAGCGAGCGGCTGCCCTATTCCCTGAAGATCCTGCTCGAGAACCTGCTGCGCCACGAGGACGGCGTGTCGGTGACCGCCGACGACATCCGCGCCATGGCCGAGTGGGATCCGCAGGCGGAGCCGAGCCGCGAGATTGCCTACACGCCGGCGCGGGTGCTGATGCAGGACTTCACCGGCGTGCCGGCGGTGGTGGATCTGGCCGCCATGCGCGACGCCATGGCCGATCTCGGCGGCTCGCCGCAGCAGATCAATCCCCTGCAGCCGGCCGAACTGGTCATCGACCACTCGGTGCAGATCGACGCTTTCGGCACGCCCAAGGCCGAGGAAATCAACGAGGAGAAGGAGTACGCCCGCAACCAGGAGCGTTATGCCTTCCTCAAGTGGGGCCAGAAGGCCTTCTCCAATTTCAAGGTGGTGCCGCCCGACACCGGCATCGTGCACCAGGTGAACATCGAATACCTGGCCCGGGTGATCTTCGGCCAGGAGAAGGATGGTGTGCTGCAGGCCTATCCCGACACCCTGGTCGGCACCGACTCCCACACCACCATGGTCAACGGCCTGGGCGTGCTCGGCTGGGGCGTGGGCGGCATCGAGGCCGAGGCGGCCATGCTCGGGCAGCCGGTCTCCATGCTGATCCCGCAGGTGGTGGGCTTCCGCCTCACCGGCCGCCTGCCGGAAGGTGCCACGGCCACCGATCTGGTGCTGACCGTGGTGGAGATGCTGCGTCGGCACGGCGTGGTGGGCAAGTTCGTGGAGTTCTTCGGCGAAGGGCTGGACCACCTCTCGCTGGCCGATCGCGCCACCCTGGCCAACATGGCGCCCGAATATGGCGCCACCTGCGGCATCTTCCCCATCGACGACGAAACGCTGAACTACCTGCGCCTCACCGGCCGCAGCGACGACGAGCTGGCGCTGGTGGAGGCCTACGCGAAGGAACAGGGACTGTTCCGCGAGCCCGGCCAGCCGGAAGCCGCCTACACCTCGGTGGTGGAGCTGGACATGAGCAACGTCGAGCCCAGCCTGGCCGGCCCCAAGCGGCCCCAGGACCGGGTGCCGCTGAAGGACGCAAAACCCCGTTTCAACGAGGCCCTGGCCGCGCTCAAGGCCGAGCGCAACATCGACAGCCGGCCCGCCAGCACCACCCTCGACGGCCAGGAAGTCACCCTGACCGACGGCGCCGTGGTCATCGCCTCCATCACCTCCTGCACCAACACCTCCAACCCCTCGGTGATGCTGGGCGCCGGCCTGGTGGCGAAGAAGGCCGCGGAAAAGGGCCTGACCGTCAAGCCCTGGGTCAAGACCTCCCTGGCCCCCGGCTCCCGCGTGGTCACCGAATACCTGAAGCAGGCCGGCCTGCTCGACGATCTGGAGAAGCTGGGCTTCAACGTGGTGGCCTACGGCTGCGCCACCTGTATCGGCAACTCGGGTCCGCTGCCCGAGCCGGTCTCGAAAGCCATCCACGAGGGCGACCTGTCGGTCTGCTCGGTACTCTCCGGCAACCGCAACTTCGAGGGCCGGGTGCATGCCGAGGTGCGCATGAACTACCTTGCCTCGCCGCCCCTGGTGGTGGCCTACGCCATCGCCGGCACCCTCGACATCGATCTGCAGAACGATCCGCTGGGCACCGACGCCGACGGCAACCCGGTCTACCTCCGGGACATCTGGCCCAGCCAGCACGAAATCCAGGAAGCCATCCTCGCCAGCGTCAACCGCGACGAGTTCGTACAGGCCTACCGCGAGGTCTACCAGGGCTCGGAACGCTGGCGTGAACTGGCCTCCCCCGAAGGCGAGCGCTTCGCCTGGGATCCGGCCTCCACCTACATCAAGAATCCGCCCTACTTCGAGGGCATGACCCTGGAACCGGGCGCAGTGGAGGACATTCACGGTGCGCGGGTGCTGGCCCTGCTGGGCGACTCGGTGACCACGGATCACATCTCCCCCGCCGGCGCCATCAAGCCCGATTCGCCGGCCGGAAAGTACCTGCTGGAACACGGGGTCAAGCCCGAGGACTTCAACTCCCTGGGCTCCCGGCGCGGCAACCACGAGGTGATGATGCGCGGCACCTTCGCCAACATTCGCCTGCGCAACCTGCTGGCCCCCGGCACCGAAGGCGGCGTAACCCTGCACCTGCCCGACGGCGAACAGATGTCCATCTTCGATGCGGCCATGAAGTACCGCGAGGAGCAGGTGCCGCTGGTGGTCATCGCCGGCAAGGAGTACGGCTCCGGTTCCTCCCGCGACTGGGCCGCCAAGGGGCCGCGCCTGCTGGGCGTGCGCGCCGTGATCGCCGAGAGCTACGAGCGCATCCACCGCACCAACCTGGTGTGCATGGGCATCCTGCCTTTGCAGTTCCGTGACGGCGAGTCGGCCGATTCTCTCGGCCTCACCGGCCGCGAGGTGTTCGATATCGAAGGCCTCGGCGACGGCACCGCAAAGGAAGTCACTGTCACCGCCACGGCCGAAGACGGCAACAAGTCCACCTTCACCGCCCGGGTGCGCATCGACACACCCAAGGAAGTGGAGTACTACCGCCACGGCGGCATCCTCCATTACGTGCTGAGGCAGCTTGCCGGCAGTGCATGATCCCGGTTGTTCCGTGGCATGAAACCCCGGCCCTGCCGGGGTTTTTCGTTTCCGGGGAAGTGGATATTCCGGTTAAAGAAACCGGGATCCGGTCCGCTAAATCTGTACGTCACAGACCTCCCCAGACCACGGAGAACAAACATGAAAACCCCGTCCCTGCGCAAGGCCCTTGTTGGCCTGTGTCTTCTGACCACCGCCATTCCCGCCATCGCCGACATCACCATGGGGGTGTTTCCGCGCCGACCGGTTGCCAAGACCCACAAGCTGTTCAAGCCGCTGGCCGAAAAGCTGTCACAGGAACTGGGCGAACCGGTGAAACTGGTGGTGGCCAAGGATTTCAAGGCCTTCTGGAAGGGCGTGAAGAACAAGCAGTACGATCTGGTGCACTACAACCAGTATCACTACCTGCTCAGCCACAAGAACCAGGGCTACAAGGTCATTGCCGTGAACGAGGAATTCGGCTCCGACCGGATTGCCGGGGCACTCTCGGTGCGCAAGGACAGCGGCATCAACAGCGTGGCCGATCTCAAGGGCAAGACCATTCTCTTCGGTGGCGGCAAGAAGGCCATGGGCAGCTACATCGCACCCACCGCCATCCTCATGCAGGCCGGCCTGAAAGCCGGAGACGACTATACCGTGCGTTTTGCCAAGAACCCGCCGAGCGCGGTCATCGGGGTCTACAACAAGGCGGCCGACGCCGCCGGTTCGGGTAACGTCATCCTGCGCGTGAAGGGCGTGAAGAAGAAAATCGACGTGAGCCAGATGAAGATTCTGGCCGAGAGCGAACCCTTCATTCATCTCCCCTGGGCCGTGAAGGGCGACATGCCGGCCGACAAGGCGGCGAAGATCCAGCAGATCATGACCTCGCTCAAGGGCAGCGACGACGCCGTGCTCAAGGCCGCTGCCGTGACCAATTTCGTCAAGGCGACGGACGCGGATTTCGACAAGGTGCGCGCCATCGTCAAGCAGGTGACCGGCGAAGATCTGTAGTCCACGCCCGAGCGAGGAAGTCCCCATGAACAAGCTGCGCAAGCTCGGCCTGATGGCCAAGTTCCTGCCGCCCATCCTGCTGGGCACCATCGTCACGCTGGTGGTGGGTGCCTGGCTGGTGGTCGTCGGGGTCAACGACACGACCCGGCAGCAGATGGATCTGGCCCGCAATGCCCTGCTGACGGAACAGCAACACGCCAGCGAGCACCAGATGCAAGCGCTGGAGTCCAAGGCCGACAGCCTGGGGCGCTTCATGTCCAAGACAGCCCCGGATCTGATCATGTCCTACGATTTCACCGCCCTGCAGGACTACCAGCAGATAGCGGCCCGGGACGAGGACGTCGCCTATGCCGCCTACCTGAAACCCGATGGCAAGCCGCTGACCGAATATCGCAAGCCGGATTCGGCCAATATCATCGAGCGGCGCTATCCCATCAAGGCCGATGATGAACTGCTGGGTTATGTCTTGCTGGGCATGAGCCGCACCCATGTCGATGAAGGCGTCGCCAGGAGCAATGGCCGCATCGGCGAGGCCATATCGGCCCTGGAAGACAATGCGCGGCAGTCGATGAAACGTTTCATCGGCATCATGTCCCTCGATATCCTCGGACTGGTGCTGATCATCTCACTGGTGACCTATGTCCTGTTCCGCAAGCTGGTCATCGATCGACTGCGGGATACCACCGGGCTGATGCGCGAATTGTCCCAGGGCAATGGCGACCTGACCCGCCGCCTGCCCGTACCCAACCAGGACGAGGTGAGCCAGTTGTGTCGTGCGGTCAACGAATTCATCGCCCGCCTGCAGGAGATGGTCAGCCGCATCACCACACAGGTGAATGCCCTGGCCAGCGAAGCCCAGGCCCTGAAGGAAGCGGGCAGCGAACTTTCGATTCATTCGGATACCCAGCGCCTGGAGACGACCCAGGCGGCCACCGCGATGAACGAAATGACCGCCACCGTACAGGAAGTGGCCCGGCACGCCGATACGGCGGCGGCTTCCACGCACGAGGCCGACGCGCATGCCAGCGAAGGCCGTCGCCGGGTCGAAGAGACGGCGGAGGCCATCAGCATCCTGGCCGGTGAGATCGAAAACGCGGCGGGCGTGATCAACACCGTGGAACAGGACAGCGCCAACATCGGTGGGGTGCTGGACGTGATTCGCGGTATTGCCGAGCAGACCAACCTGCTGGCGCTCAATGCCGCCATCGAGGCCGCCCGCGCCGGCGAACAGGGCCGCGGTTTTGCCGTCGTGGCCGACGAGGTCCGCACCCTGGCCAGCCGGACCCAGGCCTCGACCGAGGAAATCCAGTCCATGATCGAGCGTCTGCAGGCCGGGACCGGTCAGGCGGTGAACGTCATGTCGCTCAGCACCGAAAAGGCCCGCGAAACGGTCGAGCTGGCTTCCCAGGCCGGTGCCGCACTGGAACGCATCGCCGAGGCGGTCACGCGCATCAATGAGATGAATACCCAGATCGCCACGGCGGCCCGCGAGCAGAGCAGCGTGGCCGAGGAGATCAACGGCAACGTCAACACCATCCACACCATTTCGGAAAGCACGGCCCAGAGCGCGCAGACCACCGCCCGTTCCAGTGACAAACTGGCCCAGGTGGCCGAGGAGCTGCAGAGTCTGGTCGGGATATTCCGGACCTGAGGCACGCCCTGGATGCGACGGGCTTCACGGATTGGTAAACCCGTCGTGCAACCGGAACGGATTCGGGAACCGCGGGCTAAAGTCCCGGTCCATGAAACCGATACGAACAACACACGTGACATCGCAACACAACCCTGGAGGCAGTCAATGAACAAACCCGCCCTTGGACCGCAAATCGGCACCCACCTCGGCAAGCCCATCTACAAGACCGTGGAGAACGATGGCGTCACCTATGTTTTCGACCGCCTGGCCGAATGCGACAGCGAGGGCTGCCCCCTGGATCAGCTGGCTGGCAACGAAATGCTGCTGCAACCCGGGCTGATTTACAAAAAGGTCTCATAAAATCAGGGACGAGGAACTAGGGCCGAGGGACGAGAAAAACCCTGTGTGTGGCTCCGACACGTAGGGTGCGTTCGCGCAGCAACGCACCGACATGACAGGTGGCGGGTAGCCGGGAACGCGTAGCTGGCAACAACGTGGTCGGTTTTTCCCGGCCACCAGCAACCCGCTACCAGCCACCCATATACAAGTGTGCGCTCGCGCAGCATCGCACCATTTACCTCTGATTCTCGCCATGGGTGGCCCATCCCTGTAAAATACGCGCTCCCTGATAATACCTGGAGCGTCCATGGAACTCAGTCCGCTTACCGCCGTCTCTCCCGTCGACGGTCGCTATGCCGCGAAAACGGCTGAACTGCGGCCCATCTTCAGTGAATACGGCCTGATCCGCCACCGGGTGCTGGTGGAGGTGCGCTGGCTGCAGAAGCTGGCCAGCCATCCCGGCATTCCCGAGGTGCCGCCCTTCTCCGAGCATGCCCGGGAGGTACTCGACGCCCTGGTGGAGAACTTCACCGAGGCCGACGCCCGGCGCGTCAAGAACATCGAGCGGACCACCAATCACGATGTCAAGGCCGTCGAGTATTTCATCAAGGAAAAGATTACCGGTAACGCCGAGCTGGAGGCGGTCGGCGAATTCGTGCATTTCGCCTGCACCTCCGAAGACATCAACAATCTCGCCTATGGTCTGATGCTCAAGGAAGGGCGCAACCAGATTCTGTTGCCCCTGTTCGACGACCTCATCACCGCCCTGCGGGAAATGGCTCACGCGCTGGCCGAAACCCCCATGCTCGCGCATACCCATGGTCAACCCGCCTCGCCCACGACGGTCGGCAAGGAATTCGCCAACGTGGCGGCACGTCTGCTGCGCCAGCGTCGTCAGGTCGCCAATGTCAGCCTGCTGGGCAAGATCAACGGCGCGGTCGGCAACTACAATGCCCATCTGGCCGCCTATCCGGACGTGGACTGGCCGGAATTCGCCCGTGAGTTCGTCGAATCCCTCGGGCTCGAATGGAATCCCTATACCACCCAGATCGAACCCCACGACTACATTGCCGAGTTGTTCGACGCCATCAGCCGTTTCAACACCATCCTCATCGACTTCGATCGGGACATCTGGACCTACATCTCCATGGGCTTCTTCCGCCAGAAGACCGTCAAGGGCGAAGTCGGCTCGTCCACCATGCCACACAAGGTCAATCCCATCGATTTCGAGAATTCGGAGGGCAACCTGGGTATCGCCAATGCCCTGCTCGATCACCTGGCCCGCAAGCTGCCCATCTCGCGCATGCAGCGGGATCTCACCGATTCCACGGTTTTGCGCAATCTTGGCGTCGGCTTCGCCCATACCGTGATTGCCGTTCACGCCACGCTGCGCGGCCTGTCCAAGCTGGAGGTGAACACGCCCCGCCTGCTGGAATTCCTCGAGGCAAACTGGGAAGTGCTGGCCGAGGCCATCCAGACGGTCATGCGCCGTTACGGCATCGAAAAGCCCTACGAGAAACTCAAGGAACTCACCCGCGGTCGTCGCGTGGATGCCGCCGCCCTGCAGGCCTTCATCGATGGTCTCGAGATCCCCGAAGGCGAAAAGGCGCGTCTCAAGGCGATGACACCCGCCGACTACACGGGCAACGCGGCCGAGCAGGCAAAAAACATCTGAGCCTTTGGGAAAATCCAACGCAAAGGCGCGGAGATGCAGAGGGCGCAAAGGATCTGAATTACGAGGTAGTCAGGTATAAGCCAGCCCCGTTTCGGGCCGTTGTTCGTAACCAGACACCTGGTATCATACCCTTGGAAATGTGCGCCGCGCCTGCGGTCGGCCACCCGCCCCGTTGCAACCCGTCGCAGATATGCGATCATCCTTCCATGCAGCTTCTTGGCGGCCTCACTCCTGAACGTTTTCTTGCCGAATACTGGCAGAAAAAGCCCCTGCTGGTTCGTCAGGCCATTCCCGGTTTCCGTCTGCCCCTGTCTGCCGACGAGCTGGCCGGTCTGGCCTGTGAGCCAGAGGTGGAAAGCCGCCTGATCCTCGAAAAGGGTGGTGAACGGCCCTGGCAGCTCGAGCATGGGCCCTTTGCCGAAGAACGCTTTGCGGCGCTTCCCGGAAGTCACTGGACCCTGCTCGTGCAACGGGTCAATCACTGGGTGCCGCAAGTCGCCGATCTGCTCGATCATTTTGCCTTCCTCCCCGCCTGGCGCCTGGACGACATCATGATTTCCTATGCTGCGGATCAGGGCGGCGTGGGCCCCCATACGGATCAGTACGACGTGTTCTTGTTGCAAGGCGCCGGTCGGCGCCGCTGGCAGATTGATGCCTCGGTGAACGATGAATCGCCCCTGCTCGATCATCCCGAGCTGAGAATTCTCGAGCAGTTTCATGCCACGGACGAATGGGTGCTGGCGCCGGGCGACATGCTCTATCTGCCGCCGGGCCTGGCCCATTACGGCGTGGCGCTCGGCGACGGGTGCATGACCTGCTCGGTGGGCTTCCGTGCGCCGGGCCATCGGGATCTGATCACGGCCTGGGTGGACGACGTGATCGCCCTGCTTCCGGATACCCTGCGTTATGGCGATCCGGATCTGGCGCCGACGCAACGGCCCGGTGAAATCGACGGCAAGGCGCTGGCCCGGATCCGCGAGATCATCCGCCAGCGCTTCATTCCCGACGAGGCCATCGATGCCTGGTTCGGCCGGTACATCACCCAACCCGTTGAGGAAATGTTCGACATCGAGCCCCTGTCCGTAGCGGAAATCCGCGCGCGTCTGCAACGGGGGCAGATCCTGCGCCGGAGAGAAAGCGCCCGGCTCAATTATCTGGATGGCGATCCGTTTCGCCTGTTTGTCGAAGGCGAGGAATACGTGGTGCCGGACGGCCGACGCCCGCTGGCCCGCCTGCTCTGTGATCAGCGGCACTTCGGGCCGGAACTGCTGTCTTTTCTTGAAGATGCCGGACACCGTGAATGGTTTGCGATGCTGCAACAGCATGCCCTGGTGGAAGCCGACGATGAATGATTACCGCATCACCACGGCCCGTTTCGACGAAGAACCCGGGATCCGTATGATTCGCGAAACCGTGTTCATGGCCGAACAGGGGGTTCCCGGGGAGCTGGAATGGGATGGCCTGGATCATGAGGCAATCCATGTCGTTGCCCGCAATCGAAATGGCGAGGTGATCGGAACGGGCCGCCTGCTGGCCAACGGCCAGATCGGCCGCATGGCCGTGCTGCCGGCCTGGCGGGGGCGTGGCATTGGCAGCGCCATGCTGCAGGCTCTGCTGGACGAGGCCCGGAGGATGGGGCTGAAGCGGGTCTTTCTGCATGCGCAGATCCGGGCCCTTCCCTTCTATGCCCGGCACGGATTCGAGGCCTTTGGCGAAACCTTCCTGGACGCGGACATCCCGCACCGGGCCATGGAACATCATTTCGATGCCCGCAAGGAAACATGATGCCGGATCCGTCGCATACCGTCGGCCCCATCACACTCGAGCGCAGTGCCGAGCACTACGCCATGGCGCTCGACATGCTGCGTTCCACGCGCCGCAGCGTGCACATTTTTTCCCGGCGCCTGGACGGCAAGCTCTACGATACCCGCGAATTCGCGGAAACCGTCGCCCGGCTGGCCAGCCGTCAGCCGCGCGTGCGTTTTCGCATCCTGTTGCAGGAGATCGATCCTCTGATCAAGTACGGTCATCGCCTCATCGAACTGGCCCGGCGATTGACCACGGCCATCGAAATCCGTGCCGTCCATCCCGATTACCGGCACTGCAACGAGGCCTTCATGGTCTTCGACGAACGGCGTATCATTCATCGAACCCTGGCCGATCGTTACGAAGGCATCGCCAATGACAATGATCCGGACCTGGCCCGAAAACTCGTCAACTTCTTTACCGAGGTCTGGGAAGTGAGTCAGGTCGATCCCAACCTGCGGAGGCTGCACCTGTGAAGCGATATCCCGCTTTTGTCATCCCGTTGGTTCTGTATCTGCTGGCCGGCGGTGTTGCCATGTCGGCCGAGGCACTGACCGTGCAAACCGTGCGACTGTCGCATCAGCCGGCCGAAAACATCCTGCCGCTGGTCCGCGGTGTGCTGCCGCCCGGTGCGGCCGTCGAGGGCCAGGGCGATACCATCGTCATTCGGGCCCGCAAGGCGGACCTGCCCGCGCTTGCCGAACTGGTCGCGGAACTGGACACCCCCCTGCACCAGTTCGAAATCCTGGTTTCGCTGGATCCCGCCGTTTTGCAGTCGAACCTGCCCAAACCGCCCCCGGCGCCCGAGGCGGATACCGCCTACGAGGATCGGATCCGGATCACCAAGTCGGGCGAGCCTCGCAGCAGCGTCAAGACCTATCGCACCCGCGGCCGGAAGCTGGCGCCGCAGACCTATGCCGTTCGGGTTCTCGAAGGCAAATGGGCCACCATCAAGACGGGCAAGTCGATTCCGGTCGGCAGTCGACGGGTCAATCCGGATGGCACGGTCACGGAAAGCATCGAATACCGGCAGCTCGACAGCGGCTTGCGGATCCGGCCGCGACTCGTCGGCGGCAAGGTGGTGCTGGACATCCAGCCGTTCGACGAAACCGAATCCCGATCCGGCGGCGGTCGGCTGCAGCAACACATGGCCTCGACCACCGTGTCCGTCGCCCCCGGCGAGTGGATCGCGCTGGGCGCCGTCAGCGGGCAACCGCGCCCGGTTACCCGTGGCAAGGTCTACGGAACCCATCGTGAACACCCGGACGATTATGATCTCTTCGTGAAGGTCGATGTCGTACCGGACAACGGATAGGCAACATGAACGACAGCCCGGACTCCATTCACTATACCGTTCTGCCCGCACGCCCTGAGGCCCATGTCTTCCGGATCACCTGCCGGATACCCGATCCCGATCCCCTCGGCCAGCGCCTGTCGCTGCCCGCCTGGATCCCCGGCAGTTACATGATTCGGGACTTCGCAAAAAACGTGATTCGCCTGATCGCCTCGGCCGAAGGCCATCCTGTCACCGTGAACAAGCTGGACAAGAGCACCTGGCAGTGCGAGCCAACGGCGGGTCCGTTGCTGGTCGAATACGAGGTCTATGCCTACGATCTCTCGGTACGCAGCGCCCATTTCGATCGGGATCATGCCTATTTCAATGGCACCAGCGTGTTCCTGCAGGTTCACGGCAAGGAAGAACAACCTCACACCGTCGAGCTGCAATCACCCGAATATGAGACCGGTCGCCACTGGCAGGTGGCCACCAGCCTGAGTCGTGACGGTGCCGAACCTTGGGGCTTTGGCCGCTATCGCGCCGACGACTACGACGATCTGATCGATCATCCGGTGGAGATGGCCGCCTTCCGTCGTATCGATTTCACCGCGGGCGGGATTCCGCATCACGTGATCATCTCCGGTCGGCATCGTGTCGATGGCGAGCGGCTGGCAGCCGATCTGGGCAGAATCTGCAAAACGCACATTGACCTGTTCGGCGAACTGCCGGCCGGGATTGAACGCTATCTATTTCTGGTCATGGCCGTGGGCGACGGTTACGGCGGACTGGAGCACCGCAGTTCCTGCAGCCTGCTGTGCAGCCGCGACGATCTCCCCCAGCCCGGCATGTCGGAAGTCACGGAAGGCTATCGCCAGTTCCTTGGACTGTGCAGTCACGAATACTTTCACACCTGGAACGTCAAGCGCATCAAGCCGGCCGCCTTCGTACCCTACGATCTGTATCGGGAAACCCATACCCGTCAGCTCTGGGCCTTCGAGGGGATCACCGCCTATTACGATGACCTGACCCTGGCACGCAGCGGCGTGATCCCGGCCGAAAGCTATCTTGAACTGCTGGGCCAGACCATCACGCGGGTTCTGCGCGGCCACGGACGCCATCTGCAAAGCGTGGCCGAATCGAGTTTCGACGCCTGGACGCGCTTCTACAAGCAGGACGAGAGCGCACCCAATACCATCGTCAGCTACTACACCAAGGGCAGCCTGGTGGCGCTGGCGCTCGATTTTACAATCCGCCAGGCAACGGATGGCCACAAGAGTCTGGACGACCTCATGCGCAGGCTATGGCACGACTACGGGAAGACCGGCCAGGGAGTCGCCGAAGGCGAAATCGAGCGTCTGGCCAGCGAACTGGCCGGGACGGATCTGGGTGATTTCTTCGCCCGCTATCTGCATGGCACCGAGGATCCCCCGCTGGCCGAACTGTTCGATCAGGTTGGCATCGAGTTCCATTTGCGCGCTGCGCGCTCTGCCGACGACAAGGGAGGCAGGCCGCTGGAAACAACTGGCAAGGCACCGGTTACGCTTGGCGCCAGAATCGTGGCCGATTCGGCCGGCGTCCGTCTGACCCATGTCTTTGAAAATGGGCCCGCGCAGGCGGCAGGCCTGTCTGCACAGGATGTCATCGTGGCCGTGGATGAACTGAAAGTCGATACCGCCCGTCTCGAAAAATGGCTGGCCAATCGCAAGCCCGGAGAGAGATTGCGGATACATTTCTTCCATCGGGATGAACTGCAACAGGCTACCCTTGTCCTTGCGGAAGCGCCCGCCGATACCTGCTATCTGACCATCGATGCCGAGGCCGATACGGCGCAACTTGCGCGGCGCCGGAGCTGGTTGTCAGGTTGACTGCGTTGTCCTGCATTTACCTCCAGGGCGTGCCGCTTCATTTCCGGCTTGTAGCGAGGCTCTTGCAGTGAGTTCCTCTTCCTCATTTCGTCACGATGCCGATTTCGGCCCGGAACCCGATCCTTCCCTGATCACCCTGACAAAGGTTATCTATCTGCTGCAGGCGCTGGGTTACATTACGGGTCTCAGTTACGTAATTGCGCTGATTCTCGACTACGTGAAGATCGACGAGGTTCGCGGAACCTGGCTGGAATCCCATTTTCGCTGGCAGATCCGCACATTCTGGTTCAGTCTGTTGTGGTATGTGCTTGGCGTGGTGACCTATGTCGTGGGAGTGGGAGCAATCATTCTGGTCGTGGTTACGTTCTGGGTCATCTACCGGATTCTGAAGGGCTGGCTGAACCTGATCGACAACCGGCCCATGTACATTGATCGCGGCGGCGCCGGATAATGTTCCGCAAACATCGAAAGCCGTCAGGCCGGGTTATGCTCTGCGATGCCTGTCCTTGACTGCCGTTGCCGCGTGTTCAGGACAAAAGATTAGTGCTGTCGAGACGATCCCCATTGTACGGGTGGTGATGCATGCTCAAGGAAATCCTGTCCACGCTGGCCATCGGGCTGACGTTGCTGGCCTTCCTGCCCTATGTCCTGAGGATCCTCTCCGGCGCCGTCCGGCCCCATGTCTTTTCCTGGATTATCTGGGGAACGACGACGTGCATCGTGTTTCTGGCCCAGCTCGACGATGGCGGCGGTATCGGCGCCTGGCCCATCGGCGTGTCGGGACTGATGACCATGGGGATCGCCGTCCTCGCCTGGGCCCGTCGGGGTGACATCACCATTACCCGTCTGGACTGGGCCTTTTTCCTCACGGCCCTGCTGTCCCTGCCCTTCTGGGTTCTGACCCGCGATCCGTTGTGGGCCGTGATCATCCTCACGGGAGTGGATGTGCTCGGTTTCGGACCCACCTTGCGCAAGAGCTGGCACTTTCCCCATCAGGAAAACATCCTGTTCTTCCTGTTGTTCCTGGTTCGCAACGTGCTGGTGATCCTGGCCCTGGAACACCATTCCCTGACGACGGTATTGTTTCCCGCCACGATCGCCTTCGCCTGCCTGCTGCTCATCTTGCTGGTCGCCTGGCGACGTCGGGTGCTCGAGCCGGCATGAGCGAAAAGACGACAAGGAAATGGTCGGCCCTGCCCTTGCCGCAACAGAACGGCGGATTGCTGCTTGATCCTGATAACGGGTCGAAAACGGCGCTTTTTATGTCAGGAATCAGGAGTACTGTGAACTGCGCAGCCCGTTCGCAGCCGTATCGAAGGGTTCCCTCTTCTCCAGGGAGAGGGACAGGGTGAGGTGATCAAATCGTCTGAAATCATCCGCGCCGACACCGCCCCAGCTTACGGTTTTCTTATGATTCGACTTCGTAGTATTGCAGACTGAACAACCCTTCATCGTCCTGCCAGACCTGCTGCAGGATGAAACCGGCGGATTGTGCCAGGGCCGCAAACTCGGCCACGTGATACTTGTAGGAGTTTTCGGTATGGATGCTCTCTTCTGCAGCGAAATCGAAACGGGTTTCGCCGATGTGCACGGTTTGCGCCTTGCGGCTCACCAGGTGCATCTCGATGCGACCGGCTTTGGCGTTGTAGAAGGCGTGGTGCCGGAAACCGTCGAGGTCGAAATCGCCGTCCAGTTCGGCGTTGATGCGCTCCAGCAGATGCAGGTTGAAGCGGGCCGTGATGCCGGCGGCGTCGTTGTAGGCCGTTTCCAGGCGTCGCCGATCCTTCTTGCAGTCCACGCCGATGAGCAGGCCACCGCCGGGACCGACGGTTTTGACGAGATGACGCAGGAAGGTGCGTGCGTCATCCGGGTCGAAATTGCCGATGCTGGACCCGGGGAAGAAGGCCACGCGGCGCACGTTCGGCGGCGCGAACGGCAGTGAGATGGGCCGGGTGAAGTCGATGCAGGTCGCATGAATGGCCAGCCAGGGATATTCCCGCCCCAGATTGCGCGCCGTCTCGAACAGGTAATGGCGGGAGATGTCCATGGGCAGGTAGGCAGCCGGGCGCAGGGTGTCGAGCAACAGGCGGACCTTCTCGCTGCTGCCGCTGCCCGGCTCGATGAGCAGGCAGGCGGGCCCCACCCGTTCGGCGATCGCCTCCGCATGGCGCGCGAGGAGCGCCTTCTCGGTGCGGGTGGGATAGTATTCCGGGCATTCACAGATCGCATCGAACAGGCGCGAGCCTTCGGCATCGTAGAAGAACTTGGGCGGAATGGCCCGGGGGCGGCGAGACAGGCCATCGAGCACGGTTTGCCGGAAGTCGGCCAGGGCCGGTTGTCGATCGTAGAGCCGGACCTGGCCGGCGACGGAAGCATTCATGACGGGTCCCGGGCCAGCCGGATGCCGCTGAACTGCCACTGATCCGGCGGATAGAAAAAGTTGCGGTAACTGGCGCGGATGTGATCCGCCGGCGTGACGCAGGAGCCACCGCGCAGGACATACTGGCCGCACATGAACTTGCCGTTGTATTCGCCGAGCGCGCCCGCCGGGGGACGGAATCCGGGATAGGGGGCATAGGCGCTCGCGGTCCATTCCCACACGTCCCCGTAGAGTTGCTGCAGGCCCTCGCCGTCATCCGCCGGCGTCGGATGCAGCCAGCCGGCATCGCGCAGGTTGCCGCTGATCGGCCGGTCCTGTGCCGCCTTCTCCCATTCGGCCTCGGTCGGCAGGCGGGCGCCGGCCCAGTGGGCGTAGGCATCGGCCTCGAAGTAGCTGACGTGACAGACCGGGGCATCGGGATCGAGCCGGCGCAGGCCGCCGAGGGTCATCTCGTGCCATTCGCCATCGATGTGTTGCCAGTAGAGCGGCCGGGTCAGACGCCCCTGCTTCACGGCCTGCCAGCCGTCGGAGAGCCACAGCTCGGGCCGCCGGTAGCCCCCGTCCTCGATGAAGGCCAGATATTCGCCATTGGTCACCGGCCGCGAGGCCAGCTCGAAGGCCGCCAGCCAGACGCGGTGCCGGGGTGCCTCGTTGTCGTAATGGAATCCCGCGTTCTCGGCGCCAATCTCCGCCAGGCCACTATCGTAGGCCAGCCAGTGCAGAGGGGCAGCCTTGCCGGTCGGCGTCGGCAGCTCCCGGTAGGTGGGGTGCAGCGGGTTGTGGCCAAGGATGTGCTTGGTGTCGGTAAGCAGGAGTTCCTGGTGCTGTTGTTCGTGGTTCAGGCCGACTTCCAGCAGGGTCCGGATCCGTGCGGCATCCGGGTGTGCCTCGTCCGCGAGCAGATCCTGCATGGCCGTGTCCACGTGGTGGCGGTAGGCCAGCACCTCGTCGAACGCGGGTCGCGACAGCCAGCCGCGGCGTGGCCGGGGATGGTATTCACCGACCTGTTCATAATAGGAATTGAACAGCCGGGCAAAGTCGGGATGAAAGGGGCGATAATGCCTGCTGAAGGGGACGAGCAGGAAGGTTTCGTAGAACCAGGTGGTGTGCGCCAGATGCCACTTCGGCGGGCTTACGTCGGGAATGGTCTGGACGACACAATCCTCGACGCTCAGGGGCTCGACGAGCCGTTCGGTATCCCGTCGGACCCGCGCATAGCGTGCGGGCCAGTCGCTTTCGTTGTCTGCCGGGCGATCCAGGCTGCCGGCGGTGACGTGGTCGGTTGAAGTGACCATCGTCCGGTCCCTGTCTGGCGGAGCGCATGCCCCGATGGGAACGTTATAGCAAAGAACCCGGCCAATTTCATGACCGGGTTTGCCGTTTTTTGCCGCTCAACCGGTCAGCAGGGGATCGAGCTCGTCGTCCATGTCCAGTTCGGCCAGATCGTCGAAGCCGCCCACGTGGCGGTCGCCGATGAAGATCTGCGGCACGGTGTTGCGGCCGGTACGCTTGATCATCTCGCGCAGGGCCGCCTGGTTGCCCTCTACGTTGATCTTGGTGATTTCCACGCCCTTCTTGGTCAGCAGTTTCTCGGCGCGCTGGCAATAGGGGCAGGTGTCGGTACAGTACATTACGACTTCGGGCATCGGATTTCCTCCGGTAACGGTTTGACGATTCGAAAAATCTCCGGCCTCACACGGACTTGATGCTGGTCACGTCGAGGCTGGCGAAATGGGGTTCCAGCCAGCGGTGCAGCTGGCGATCCACGCGCGCGATCATCTGTGCCTCGGGCAGCGGCTGGCGCATGACCGAGGTGGCGATCAGGTTGATGCGCATCTGATCGGGCGTGTAGTGCAGCGCCAGCTCGTGCAGGGCATTGGGCGTGCCTGGCCGCACCGTGGGCATGGTGAAGGCCGTGGCCTGAACGGTCTGATAGCGCAGGCTGGAGAAGACGGGACGCAGGCGTTTGGTGATC
>JALVBM010000041.1 GCA_027010665.1 Chromatiales bacterium | reverse complement strand
CAGGCTGTTGAAATACCCGCCCCATTGGGCACAATCTCCATTGACGAGTTTATGAGGCGAACCATCTGATGCGAGGCCCTGACATTCACCAGGAGACCTTGTTCAGCACGGT
This sequence comes from Chromatiales bacterium, assembly GCA_027010665.1. Lineage (GTDB taxonomy): Bacteria > Pseudomonadota > Gammaproteobacteria > UBA6429 > Thiohalophilaceae > JALSSV01. The sequence goes on along the minus strand of JALVBM010000041.1, from coordinate 1,201 downwards.
GATTCCGGAACAGCGTGTGCCGAAGGACCACCCGCTGCGCCCAATCCGAGATATGGTCAACGAGGCGCTGGCGAAGCTGGACGAGGATTTTGATGCCCTGTATGCCGAAAGCGGCAAACCTTCGATTCCGCCGGAGAAGCTGCTGCGGGCGCAACTTCTGAAGGCGTTCTACACCATCCGCAGCGACCGTCAGCTGATGGAGCAAATTGACTACAACCTGCTGTTTCGGTGGTTTGTGGGCTTCTCGATGGATGATGAAGTCTGGGACCACTCGACCTTCAGCAAGAACCGGGACCGGCTGCTGGAAGGCGAGATTGCCCACCGGTTTTTCGCCGAGGTACTGGGCCAGGCCGAGCGAGCGGGGCTGCTGTCGAAAGAGCATTTCAGCGTCGACGGAACCCTGATCGAGGCCCTGGCCTCGCTGAAGAGCTATCGACCGAAGGATGAGGACGAGCCACCGACGCGGGGAGGTGGCCGCAATCCCTCCGTGGATTTCCGTGGCGAGAAGCGCAGTCGGGAAACCCACGAGTCGAAGACCGACCCGGATGCCTTGTTGTTCAGGAAGAGCTCGGGTACGACAGCGAAGCTCTCGTACATGGGTCATGTGCTGATGGAGAACCGCAATGGTCTGGTGGTACAGGCCAAGGTGACCCAGGCGACGGGCAAGGCCGAACGGGAAGCTGCTGTCGACCTTGTGGATGCGCTCGGCGGGAGCCGTCGACTCACGCTGGGCGCGGACAAGAATTACGACACGCAGGGCTTCGTGAAGGAAATGCGGGCGCGTAATGTGACGCCCCACGTGGCCCAGAACGACACGAACCGTTCGTCGGCTATCGACGAGCGCACCACCCGCCATGAGGGATATCGCGTCAGCCAGACGAAGCGCAAGCGAGTTGAGGAGTGCTTTGGCTGGCTGAAGACGATTGGCGGCTTGCGCAAGAGCCCATTTGTGGGTCGCGAGAAGCTGGATTTTCAGTTTGTCCTGACTTTTGCGGCATACAACCTGGTGCGGATGCGCAATCTGGGGGTGGTGCCGTGTTGATGCGTGCGCATTCCAGGGGGTGGTGCCTCCAGACACCCCTGGATGGACGCGAATCCATCGAAATGGACAGAAAAAGCCTGCCAGGAGTAATGTCACGCCGCCGATTCTCCTTCAGACTCGCATGAATAGCGTTGAATCCATGGCAATTTCAACAGCCTG
>JALVBM010000040.1 GCA_027010665.1 Chromatiales bacterium | reverse complement strand
TGGCCAATCCCATCCTCTACATGATCAACGCCATGCGCTACGCCATGCTCGGCGTCTCCGACATCGACGTGCGGGTGGCCTTCGCCATCATCATCGGCTTCGTGGTGATCCTGTCGGCCTTCAGCCTGCACCTGTTGCGCAAGGGCGTCGGGTTGCGGCACTGAGGCTTTACGTGGCTCGGTGGAAGAAACACGGAGGACACAGAGGCACGGAGAGCACAGAGAGAAAATGGGTATTGTCCGACTTTCCCGATACCGCGGTTGTTTGGGCGCCCTGTCGATTTGGCCGTAATGAAAAACGCTCCGTGCCTCCGTGTCCTCCGTGTTCCTTGCAGCCACCTGATCGAAGCCGCCTGCGGTAGAATGTCCCTCGAACCTGGCCGGTAACCTGTCATGCCCCGCGACGTCCCCGATCTTTTCTCGTACCGCCCCTACTGGGCCCACCGTTTCGGTACGGCACCGGTGCTGCCCATGTCCCGGGCCGAGATGGACGAGCTGGGCTGGGACAGTTGCGACATCATCCTGGTGACGGGCGATGCCTACGTGGATCACCCCAGCTTCGGCATGGCGCTCATCGGCCGGTTGCTGGAGGCGCAGGGATTCCGGGTGGGCATCATTGCCCAGCCCGACTGGCGCAGCACGCGGGACTTCGAGAAGCTGGGCCGGCCCAACCTGTTCTTCGGCATCACCGCCGGGAACATGGATTCCATGGTCAACCGCTACACCTCCGATCGCCGCATCCGCCGCGACGACGCCTACACCCCGAACGGGGAGGGCGGCCGGCGGCCGGATCGCTCGGTGGTGGTCTACAGCCAGCGGGTGCGGGAGGCCTTCAAGGGGGTGCCCATCGTCATCGGCGGCATCGAGGCCAGCCTGCGGCGCATCGCCCATTACGACTACTGGTCCGACAAGGTCCGCCGTTCCATCCTGCCCGACAGCAAGGCCGATCTGCTCGTGTTCGGCAACGCCGAACGGGCCATCGTCGAGATCGCCCACCGTCTCGGCCGGGGCGAGGCCATCGACACCATCCGCGACGTGCGCGGCACCGCCTTCATGATCCGGGACATCCCCGACGACTGGCACGTCATCGACTCCAGCGACGTGGACACCCCCGGCCGTCTCGAACCCAGGCCCAATCCCTATGCCGCCGAGCCTTGCGACAAGGCCGAGGCCGCCAACCCTTCGGAACAGGTCGTCCGCTTCGAGCCCCGTCGTCGGCCGCCGCGGGCGAAGACGGTGCTGCGCCTGCCGTCCTTCGAACAGGTCAGGGCCGATCCGGTCCTCTATGCCCACGCCTCGCGGGTCTTCCACCTGGA